>CAZERJ010000017.1:0-41563 GCA_964514445.1 uncultured bacterium
AACAATACCACGGTATACTTACCCGTTGTCGTTAACTCTGTCTTAAGCTGGCATCACGTGCCGTACATTCCGACATTGCGCGGAATGGTTGTATTACGCGATGGACCGCTTGTAAGCGACCCGTCGCTGGCCATCACGCGCGCGATTTTGCGGACGAATCCACAGCTCGGCGCGGGCGATGCATTCGTCCTTGCGAGCTTGACCGTTCGTGCGGCGCGCGAATCGAATCTCCCTCCGGAACTGTTAGCTGCGACGCTGCTGCAGGAATCCGCGTACGATCCACGCGCGATCTCGGCCGCCGGCGCGATCGGAATCGCGCAGTTCGAACCGGATACCGCGCAAACGATCGGCGTCGATCCTTTCGATCCGCAATCGTCGATCGACGGCGCGGCGCAGCTGCTATCATCATACGTGCACGCGTATGCGCAGTATCCGGTGCCGTTCGTTGAAGCGCTTGCAGCGTACAATGCAGGCCCCGGCGCCGTTGATGTCCATCACGGCGTACCGCCATATCCGGAAACGCGCGCATACGTCAACGAGATCTTCGATCGCTGGGCAAAGATTGACGGCTACGAACGGCCAATAGAGCCGCGATGAACTACCGGTTTCTTATGCTCATCTGGCTTTCGCTATTGGCCGCGTGTGGCAGCCCGGCAGACGACATTGCTTTTAAAGCGCCGCCCGGCTGGAACTCGACGCCCGGCATCATGGGGCGCTTCCAGATGTGGATGCACGACCGATCGATGGTCATGCTCGTTCGCGGCGACAAACGCACCTCGGTGATGGACGCAGAACACAGCGCGCCCGGCACCAGCAACATCCGCGATTACCACGCTCGCGACATCACCATTTGCGAGGACCAAAAAGCGCAATACTTCACCGGTAACGGCGAGTCGACCACGAACGGCAAGACGCAACAGAGCGCAATCGAAGGCATCATCACGGACGTGAACGATGCGCGGTACTTCGCGTTGTACGTGCGGCCAAAAGGAAACGCGCCGGATGGACAGGCTGAAGCGGCGCTGCGCTCCGTTTGCAAAAAATAATTTCCCGGCTGTTCGCCCGCCAGACTTTGGCGTGGTCGAACGTTGAAAACGAGGGACCGAAGCTTCGCCGGGCGCTGGGTTGGCCGGCGCTCACGGCAATCGGTCTTGGAACGATGCTGGGCGGCATTTTTCCGACGATCGGCGCGGGCGCGCATGCCGCCGGTCCGGCAGTTGTTCTCTCATACGCGCTGTCCGGTTTAGTCAGCCTGTGCGTTGCACTATGCTACGCGGAATTTGCATCGATGGTGCCCGTCGCGGGCAGCGCATACACGTACGCGTATGCCACGCTCGGCGAATTCGTCGCGTGGATCATCGGTTGGGATTTGATTCTGGAATACGGATTGTCGGTCGCTCCAACGGCGTCGTCGTGGTCGGATTATTTTCAACACGCTATCGGCAACATCGGCGTGCACCTGCCCGCAGTCGCGCAAACGGCGCACGTGTTTTGCGGTGTTCCTTGGAGTGGTCAAGTCATCTGCGGCGCACCGCAATTCGATCTCGTCGCCGCACTGATCACGCTCGGCATTACGGCGCTCGTGGCCATCGGGATTCGCGAGTCGGCGGGCGTCAACGGCGCGCTTGTTGTGTTCCAGTTGCTCACAATGTTTGTTTTCCTGGCCGCGCTCGCCGGTGCGGTGCATCCGCAGTATTTTCAACCGCTCGCACCGCATGGCTGGCATGGCGTTCTCGCCGGCACTGCTCTGGTGTTTTACGCGTACATCGGCTTTGACACCGTTACGGTGGCTTCTGAAGAAGCGCACCGTCCGCATCGCGACGTTCCCCTCGGGATCATTCTCGCACTAGCGCTCGGTGGCTTACTCTACGTTGCGCTTTCGTATGTCACCGTGGGCGTGATGCCGTTTGCCGGACTCTCGGACGGCGCGGCGATGCTCGATGCCGTGGGAGCAGCGCACGCCTCGCGCGCGATTTACTGGATCGTCGCGCTGGGCGGCATCGCGGGCAATACGACGGTCATGCTGACCTCGCTCCTGGGTCAGATCCGGATCTTTTACGTCATGGCGCGAGACCGTTTGTTGCCGCCCGGCGTTGCGCGCATTCATCCGCGCACGCGCACGCCGTTTCGCGTGACGGTCGTGACCGGCGTGCTGGTTGCAATACTCGCGGCGATCTTGCCGCTGGCCGAACTGCTTGATTTCGTGAACATCGGAACGCTGTCCGCATTCGGCATCGTATGCATCGGCGTTTTTGTTTTGCGTTTCACGCAGCCGCACGCGCCGCGTCCGTTTCGCGCGCCACTGCTGCCGCTGTTTTCACTCGGCGGCGCAGCGGCGTGTTTTTATTTGATCTCCGGTCTTTCCGTACCGACCTGGGTGCGGTTTGCGGCGTGGTTTATGATTGGACTCGTTGCGTACGCGGCATATGGATATCGCCGGTCTCGCTTGGCCGCATTGCCGAACCGCTGAAAATCTGACGCAAGAACGCCTGCGCGAGATTCCATGAATCGGCGACGGCTTGCGCGACCGCTTCGTCCGAATACGACTGCTGTTCCGCGATCGCTTCCGGACGACCGTGACGGAAGAACGAATGCCCGACGTCGGGATAAATTTGCACCCGCGAATGCGGATTGCCGGCCTGGAGTTTCATCGTGAGCTCTTGCATGTCGGCGCGCGAGACGTAATAATCGGCCTCGCCGTACATCAGCAACACTGGAATGCTCGGCGTGTTCTCGAGCTCGGTGCGCGTTGGATAAAAAAGAACTGCGCCGTCGAGTGGTGCGTTGCCGATGCATTCGAGCGCGAGCGCGGCGCCGTAACCCATGCCCCATACCGCGATGCGTCCTTTGCGAACGAACGGCTGCGCATTCAGCCAATCGATCGCGGCGCCTACGTCGGCACAGATTTGATCTTTTCCGACCCGCGCGGCCGCGGCGAATGCATTGCGATTACCGGCCTCGGTGTAGGGCTCGGCCATACCCGGGTTAACCTCGTGATAATAATCGATCGCCAGTGCGACGTATCCGATGCTCGCGAGCAGGTCGCTTACGCGGCGCACTTCAGGCGTGAATCCGAAAACTTCTTGCAGGACGACCACCGCTGGGTGCGGCCCGGAGCCCTCCTCGGGGCGTGCGAGATATGCAGCCATGGAAGAGCCGTGAACGTCGAGTGTTACATCGCTCCCGATCATGAAGTCGCTCCTTTGGGTTGCAGTATTCCCGGGAAAGCGCAAGGTTTTGCATCCGGCCGGGCAGCATGAGCGTTCTACACGGGTAAAGGAGCCATCTATGACGCTCGTCACCGGACATACTGCCCGCCTAGAGATACGGTCGGGACCGCAGCCCGCGCAGGCTGCAACGTTCGCGCAAGATGTCCGGGCCGGACTTTGCGCTCCATCCAAACACCTGTCCTCGAAGTATTTCTACGACGAAGTCGGCTCGTCGCTGTTCGATGCCATCACCGTCTTACCCGAATACTACCTTACGCGCGCAGAAACGGAAGTTTTGCGGCAGTGGGGATGGGAAATGGTGCGGGCGCTCGGCAATCCCATCGAGTTCATCGAGCTCGGAAGCGGAAGCGCGGTGAAAACGCGCATTCTTATCGAAGAAGCACTGCGCGTACAGCGCGCGCTGCGTTACTCGCCCATCGACATCTCCGCCGAAGCGCTGCGTGCATCGGCACAGTCGCTCGTGGCATCATACGCTTCGCTGACCGTCACCGCATACGCCGGCGATTACTTTGGCGTTTTGGGGACGCCGCAGCTCAAACGTGACGGCCGCATCATGATCATGTTCATGGGCTCGAATATCGGCAATTATGAGCCGGCGGACGGCGCGCGTCTGTTGCGCGGTGTCGCTTCCTCGCTCAAGCCGGGAGACGGTTTGCTGCTAGGCACCGACATGAAGAAAGATCCGGCAGTCTTGCGCCTTGCGTACGACGATCCGGCCGGCGTTACGTCTGCGTTCAACAAGAATCTGCTCGCGCGCATCAACCGCGAGCTGGACGCCGATTTCGATCTTACGAATTTTGTCCATATCGCCGAGTATGACGAAGCAGACGGCGCTGTCAAATCGTATTTATCAGCGCAGCGCGCATGCACCGTGCACATTCGCCAAGTCGAGCTCGACGTCAAGTTCAAGCGCGGCGAACGGATTCATACCGAGTCGTCGTATAAATACTCGCCGGCCGATATCGAACGGCTTGCCGCGGATGCCGGTCTGCGCGTACGGCAGTTTTGGACCGATCGCGGCGAGCGTTTCCGCGTGAACTTACTGGTCAAGTGATCGCGCTCAAGCCCAGCGCGAGCGACTGCCGCGTTCGACCTGGCGCAACACTGCGTCCGCAATGATGGCCAGCAGCGCGGCCGGAATGCTGCCCGCCAGCGTTTGCTCGATGTAGCGGCGCTGCAAGCCTAAAAAGATGTCGTTGCCTAAACCGCCGGCGCCGACGTAGCCGCCCAGCGTCGCTATTGCAATCAATGCAATCGTTGCCAGACGAATACCACCGAGCATGACGGGCAGCGCTTGCGGTACTTGCACGCGCCACAAGATTTGTGCATCGGAAAAGCCTAGGCCACGCGCTGCGTCAACTTGAGCGCTCGCGACGCCGTTTAACGCGGCGGCGATGTTGCGAATCAGAATGAACTGCGCGTATGCGGCAAGGACAAGCACGACGGGCACGGGCCCGAGACCCAGGTACCGAACCGCAATCGCCAGCAGAACGAGCGACGGAATGACGTAGAGCAGTCCGGCCGTTGCAAAGATCGCCGTTGCGAACCGGTGCGCGCGCGATGCGCTCACGCCCAGCGGAAACGCGATGACCATGGCAATCACAAGTCCGCCGAGCACCAGGCCCACGTGCTGTAGCGTGAGCGTACCGATGAGTGGCAGATGCGAGAGAAGATAGTTCACTGCGCGAGGTTTGCGCGCAGCTCATCGTACTGACGCTGCTCGCTGCTTCTCGCGAACAGGCGGCGCACGTAGTCGTCGGCGGGCGCTTCGAGCAGCTGGTGCGGCGCTGCGTGCTGCACGATGCGGCCCTCGCGCATGACGGCGATCGTGTCCGCTAGACGCAGCGCTTCATCGACGTCGTGCGTGACAAAGAGGACCGTCGTATGGAGTGAACCCGCAATGTGAAGCATTTCATCTTGCAATCCGGCGCGCACGATTGCGTCGACGGCGCCGAACGGTTCATCCATCAGCAGCACGGACGGCTGCGCTGCAATTGCGCGCGCGACGCCCACGCGCTGCTGTTCGCCGCCCGAAAGTTCGCGCGGATAGCGGCTGCGATAGCGCTGCGGATCTAGACCCACTAATGTCAGCAGTTCGTCAACGCGCGCCGCAGTGCGTGCCTTATCCCAATGCAACAGCGAGGGTACAACGCCGACGTTCTGCGCAACGGTCATGTGCGAGAACAAGCCGACGGCCTGAATAACATAGCCGATGCCACGCCGCAGCGGCGCCGGTTCTTGCGATGCAACGTCAACGTTGTCCACGAGCACGCGTCCCGACGACGGCGTGACCAGACGGTTCACCGTGCGCAGCAGCGTGCTTTTTCCGCATCCGGACGGGCCAAGCAGCACGGTAAACGATCCGGGCGGTACTTCAAGCGATACCCCGTCGACCGCATTGCGATCGGCGCCGGGATAGCGCACGAAAACGGAATCGAAGGCGACGCTTTTCAGCCGGCGTGCTCCGCGAGAAACGCTTTGGCGATATCTGCTGCTTCCGTCTTTTTGACGTTGAACTGGTAGTTGAAGCTGCGCAGCACTTTGTCGGTAAGCAGCGGTGAGAGTTTATTGAGCACCTGAGCGATCGCCGGATGTGCTTGCAACGTTTCATTGCGCACGACCGGCGCGATGTTATACGCGGGCCAAAAATGGCGATCGTCGCTCAGCAGCACGAGATGGTCCGTATCGATTTGCGAGTCCGTCGTGAACGCGGTTGCAACATCGGCGTCTCCATGCGTGAGCGCATCGTACTGCAGGCCGATGTCGAACGTCTTGACGTCCTTGAAGCGGAAGCCGCCGTAAAACTTCTGGAGGCCCGGCAACGCGTCCGCGCGCGAAACGAATTCCGGAATTGCGGCAAAACGCAGCTGCGGCGCAATCTTGGCGCACGCACTCAACGTGCGAACGTTGTATTTCTGCGCAACCGGTTGCGTGACGCACAATCCTTGCGAGTCGTTTGCCGGCGAGGGCTGGAGCCACGTGAGTTTATAGCGCGTTGCATATGCGCTTTTGATCGTTGCGAAAAGCGCGTTGGCATCGCGCATGGGCGCCAGGTGCAGCACGTCGATAAGGCCTGTGCCGGTATACTCCGGATACAGATCGATGTCACCGCGCTGCATCGCGGCCGTGGCGATTTGCGTGCTCCCCAAGTTCATATGCCGCTGCACCGCGATGTTTGCGCGTTCGAGCGCGGCAGCGTACAGTTCGCCCACGACGATGTTTTCGCCGAAGTTTTTGGAGCCCACGCGGACAGCTGCGCCAGCGCCGCCGGCGCCGGAGCTGCACTGCGGCAGCATCAGTGCTGCGCCGATAAGAGCGATCGATTCCTTTCGGGTAAGATTCACGCCGGTTCTCCAATCCTTCGTTGCACAAGAGCGAGTGCGAATTCCGCGGCAACGGCAATCGCGCCGATGGCGATCACGCCGGTCCACAGCGTGCGCGCGTCGTTTGCTTGCAAGCCGCTGGTTATAAATTCCCCCAGACCGCCCGCACCGACGAACGAGGCCAAGACCGCGCTCGCAATCACCTCCGTCGAAGCGGTTCGAATGCCCGCAAAAACAATCGGCAGCGCGAGCGGCCACTGCACGCGCACCAGGCGCTGCAGCGGCGTCATCCCCATTCCCGCTGCTGCATCCAGTACGGCGGGCGGAACGCCGCGCAGTCCGAGATCGGTGTTGATCACCACGGGCGCCGCAGCGAGCAGTGAGAGCGCCGCGAATGCCGGAGCGAAGCCGACCCCGAGCAGCGGCAGCATGAATGTGAGCACCGCCAAACTCGGCACGACGCGCGCGAGGTTGCCAAGGCTGAGCAAGATCCCGCGCAGCGGCGCAAACCACACACCGAGCACGCCGCCGGCAATGCCGGCAAGGCCGCCGGCTGCGAGCGCGCTCAGCGCGAGCAGCAAGTAGGCTGCGGCATGTCCGGGGACATCGGCAAGCGTCACACCTATGACTTTCCACTACCGGGGGAGAATCCCACGTCTCTTATGGCCACCCAGACGCAAGTAGCGCCGCCGAATGGCCGCACCGCGGCTCACGCGCTACGTCCACTCGACGACCCCTCACTCTATTTCAGCCGCGAACTGTCGTGGCTGGAGTTCAACGACCGGGTCCTCGAGGAAGCGTTCGATGAGGATGCCCCGCTGATGGAGCGCATCAAGTTCGTTGCGATTTACGGCACGAACTTGGACGAATTTTTCATGATCCGCGTTGCCGCGCTCAAGCAGCAAATCGAAGCGGAGATTCACCGCCGTTCCGAGGACGGCCGTTTGCCGGGCGAACATCTCCAGGCTATCTCGCAGCGTCTTCGCGTGTCGCTCGCCCGCCAGCAGCATCTGCTGCGGACGATGTTGCTGCCGCAGCTGCAAGCGCACGGAATCTCGTTCAAACGGGTTGCGGACCTTTCGGAAGAGCAGCGCGTCGCGCTCGAGCGCGTGTTTGACGATCGTGTTTTTCCCGTCCTCACGCCCCTCGCGGTCGATTCGGGCCATCCGTTCCCATACATATCGAACCTTTCGCTTTCGCTCGCCGTGGAACTCGAAGAGGTCACCGACGAGGGTGTGGAGCTGCACTTTGCGCGCGTGAAGATTCCACAGACGCTGCCGCGGTTTGTGCCGGTTGAAGAAGGCGTCGCAGAAGGCGAGCGCTGGTACGTTCTCTTGGAAGATCTGATCGCGCATCATTTGAGCTCGCTGTTTCCAGGCATGGAAGTGCGCGATTCGTATTTATTCCGCGTCACGCGGGATGCCGATTTGGATTTGCAGGAAGATGAAGCCGACGACTTGCTTCGCGCGATCGAGTCCGAGCTTCAGCGCCGCCGGTTCGGCGAACCGGTTCGTCTGGAGATCGAGCGCGGCATGCCCGAATATATGCGCGATCTGCTGCTCAATGCACTGGATTTGACGACGACCGACTGCTACGAAGTTGAGGGCCTCATGGGCCTGGGCGACCTCTGGTCGATCGTGAGCTTACCGGACTACGCGCATCTGCACGACGTGCCGTTCACGCCGGCCATTCCCAAACGTCTCATCGGCGTTACCGATATGTTTGCGGCGATCCGCGACTCGGATATTCTGCTGCACCATCCGTACGAGTCGTTCGATCCCGTCGTGCAATTTTTGCGCCAAGCCGCCGAAGACGAACAAGTTCTGGCCATCAAGTGTACGCTGTACCGGACGTCGGGCAAGAATTCGCCGATCGTTCGCGCGCTGCTCGACGCGGCGGAAAACGAAAAACAAGTTGCCGTGCTCATCGAACTCAAAGCGCGTTTCGATGAAGAAAACAACATCGAATGGGCCAAGCGCCTTGAGCGCGCCGGCGTTCACGTCGTGTACGGTTTTGCCGGTCTTAAGACGCACGCAAAGGCTACGCTCGTCGTTCGGCAAGAAGCCGACGGTATTCGCCGCTATATGCACTTCGGCACCGGAAATTACAACGAAAAAACCGCACGTCTGTACACGGACCTGAGTTTGTTCACATGCAGGCCGGAGCTCGGCGGCGACGTCACGCAGCTGTTCAACTCGCTCACCGGCTTCTCGCGCATCACCGATTATGAAGATCTGCTCGTTGCACCGGTCAACTTGCGGCGTGAAATGACGGCGCTGATCGAGCGCGAGATGGAGCATGCGCGCGCGGGCCGGCCCAGCGGTATCGCGGTTAAGTTAAACGCGATCACCGACGGCGAGATCGCCCGCGCGTTGTATCGCGCCTCGCAAGCCGGCGTGCCCGTGAATTTGTGCGTGCGCGGCATGTGCGTCGTGCGGCCCGGCGTTCCGGGTGTGAGCGAAACAATCCGCGTGCGCAGCATCGTGGGCCGCTTCCTGGAGCATTCGCGGATTTATTCATTTGAAAACGGCGGAGATCGCGAAATCTACATCGGCTCGGCCGACTGGATGGGCCGCAACCTGGACCGCCGGGTTGAAACGGTAGTGCCCGTGCTCGATCCCGCCATTAGTGAGATGATTCACAACCAAGTCCTGGCTGTGTTGAATGTGGATAACATGAAGGCACGCGAGCTGCTGCCGGACGGAACCTACGTGCGGCTGCATCCGCGGCCCGGCGAGACGCGCGTCGATGCACAGAAGTTCTTTTTAGAACAAGCGCAAGCACTGTGACGTTATCTTCCTAATCCATTCTTAATTTACAAATGCTAGCGTAAAGCCGCGGCACCGTCTTTTGACGGTGTCCTCTAACAACTTATATTCGGAGGGACGCGTGCTAAAGAGATATATGCGCATCCTGACCGCAATCGTGCTGTGTACGGGTATCGTCGGGCCTTTCAGTATGGCGACGGCTTTCGCACAAAACGCAGTGGCTCAGAATGCACCGCAAACTTCGGGATCGATCACCGGTTCCATCAGAGACGCGAACGGCGCACCGGTATCGGGCGCAAGCGTGACGGTTAGTGGCCCGCAAACGCAAACCACGACGACCGACGCGCAAGGCAACTTCTCGATTTCGAACTTGAAACCAGGTATTTATTCATTTCGTTCCAGCCGCACCGGCTACAACACGGCGACGGAAAGCAACATCACCGTCGTCGCCGGTGGAACGCAAACACTCGCCGTCGTGATGAGCGCGCTGACATTCAGCTCGCTGCGCACGATTGCTACGGTTCGTTCAGTCGGACGCGGAACGTTCAACACGACGCCGGCCTCGGTCAGCATCGTGAACTCGCAGACGTTCACGGATCAGGGGCAGCCGCAAGTGATGCGCGTGTTAAACGAGCAACCCGGCGCGGTCGCAAGCTACCCGCAAACGAGCGCGAACGGCGCGGTTCCGGGCGCGATCACCTTCCCGAACATCCGCGGCGCGCTTTCATTTGAAACGGCATCGCTGATCGACGGTCATCCGGTTTCGGTCGGTACGTACGGAGACTACGTTACGTCGTTCATGAACTCGTTCGCGCTGGGCGGACTCGAAGTCGTGAAGGGCCCCGGTGCTGATTCGCCGGAGGTGAACTATGCAATCGGCGGTACGGTAAACTTCCTCACGAAGAATCCGACGTTCACGCCGTCCGGCAACTACACGCTCAGCTACGGCAGTCACGGCAGCGCGATTGAAAACTTCGCAGTTTCCGACACGGTCGGCCGTCTGGGTTTCGTACTGGATTATGCGTCGAACTACGACCCGAGCCCGGTGCAAAACTACAGTGCGTGGTTCGTGCCCGGCGGAGCCAACACGTACCTGAACTACAACCAAGCCACGCAAAGCGGCACGTACGTGGGCTACAACGACTCGCAGACGGCAATTCCCGGCACAGCGAGCGCAAACTACAACAGCTTCGGCACCGTCGCGTGCTGCTACAGCCTAAGCGGAACGTACGAGAGCCGCGGCGAGCTCGCCAAGCTGACGTATAAACTCTCGAACGCAACGCGCGCGACGTTCAGCTACCTTGGAAGCCAAGCGTTCGCCGATCAAAACGGTAATACCAGCTCGCAAACGCCGGGTACGTTCGCGCCTGGTGCGAAATACAGCGGCTCGCTAACGGCCGGCTCTCCGATTTTGATCACCAATCTGCACCCGGGCGGTTCAGACCAGGAAATCAACAACGAGCCGATTCTGCAAGGCGACATTCGCACGACCATCGGTAATGATACCATTCTGGCGCGTTACTATCACGCATCGATCTGGCGTCTGATTCACGAAGGCCCGGATGCGCCGTACATTCCTGACTCAATGCTGCTGAACGTTCAAGGTACGAACGGTCAAAAGCCGACGTCGGCTAACATCAGCGGCTTCCAGCCGGTGACCTTCTTCGATTACTATCAGCAAGCGGAAATCGACAAACTCGGCGGCTTCTCATTGCAATACTCGCATCCGATTGGCGAGAACAATTTGTTCACGTTCACCGCGGATAACAACCAGTCGACGACAGTCAGCTACTCGGCGAGCCCGAGCATGCCGTTCAATGGCCCATTTAATGCAAACACGGTCGGTCTGTCGTACTCGGTAAACCTGCCGCAGGGCAGCAAACAGACCTTCGGCACATACCTTGCCAAGTTCAATTTCCACCCGACCAGCAAAATCGGCATTACGTGGTCGAACTATTACAACACGTATAATTCGACGTATCCTGTCGCGTGCAACAAAGTCGTGATCGGTGTGAACCCGGCGCAGTGCTATCCCGATGGTACGGGCTACGTGTTCGGAACGACCACGCGCAACCACTACGATCCGCGCCTGGCGTTCGAGTTCCGGCCCAACGCGAATGCGGCCGTGCGGTTATCGTTCGGATCAGCGATCGCGCCGCCGTACCTGAACATCCTCTCGGCGTTGAACGGTAACGTCAACTACACAAACGGCAACCAGTACGCGACGCAAACGGTCAACGCGGGAACGCTTTCGCCCGAGACGGCCTTTGGTTTCGACTTCGGCGGAGACTTCCGAATCCTGGATGGCGTCACGACGGCCTCGTTCGATGTCTATCGCACGAATTTGTTCAACCACTTCATCCAGCAAGTGTACAACAGCGGTCTGACCTGCAACACGGCTCCGTGTCCGGCAGGCGGCGTGCCGCTCTACTACAGTTCCTGGACGAACCTGAATAACTCGCGCTTCGATGGTCTCGAACTTCAGGTGCGCCGCAACCCGGCGGTCGGGCTCGGCTTTAACGGCGCCCTCTCGCTCATGCGCGGCTACGTTTACAACTTGCCGCCGTGTTTCTATAGCAAAACGCCGTCGAATTGCAGCGCTCTTCAGCAGAACCTCGCGATCGTTCCGAACGTGAACTTCACCGGCGGCGGCATGGGGCCGATCTTCGGTGGTCCGTTCAGCGGTCAATCGTTCAACGGTTTCTCGAACCAGAACATCCCCTACTTGACCGCGTTCACGCAGCTCTCGTATCGTTTCCCCGGCGGCATGTACGCGCAAGTCGGCGAGACATTCATGGGCAAGAACAACTCGCTTAACGAGCCGCCGTTCGCAATTCTCAACGCATCACTCCGTGCGCCAATCGCGAACGGCCTCTCGCTCGAGGTTGCGGGCGACAATCTGACCAATCAATACTCGGGTCTGTTTCCGATTCAAGGAGCCGGCGTTCCGATTCCGTTGGCAAACGGCGCTTCAGCAGCGACGTATGCCAACGTGCTCGGCCCGTCGACGATCCGCGTCATGTTGATCAAGAACTTCGGCGAAGGCGCAAACCCGACGCCTTAGCTTTTCCGGACAGTTCGCGCAAAAGAGCTCGCAGCAATGCGAGCTCTTTTTCGTCAACAACAATATTGCGCTAACGCGCTCTTAACATGCGTTTGTTAGGATGCTGCAATTGCGCGATCGACGTATCGCGCCGTTTGACTACGCTATTTTGGAGAGCTGCGTGCTAGAGAGATATATGCGCACTTTTGTCGCACTTCTAATGTTCACGACTTTTATCGGTTTGGGCACCGCGTCGGCACAGCAAGCGACGGGCACTATCACCGGATCGGTGAAGGATTCCACCGGCGGTGCCGTTTCAGGAGCGAACGTAACGGTCAGCGGACCCAAGACCGCATCCACGACAACCGATGCGCAAGGCAACTTCACGCTGGCAAATGTGCCCGCCGGCATTTACACCGCCGACGTTTCCCACGGGGGCTATCTCTCGCACACCACGACCGACGTGACGGTGCTCGCAGGCACCTCGACGAGCGTTGCAGTGACGCTCGAGCGCGCCGACCTTTCCTCGCTGCGCACCATTGCGCGCGTTACGACCTCTTCGCGCACCGGTTTGAACCGTGGTTCGTCCGAGGTCACCGTGCAGCAGCGAGTCGAGTTTCAAAACTTGGCAGCTCCGCAAATCAATGACGTGCTGCAACGCGCCCCAGGTGTGGTCATTCAGCACGGTTCGTCCTCGCCGAACACGTCGATTACGGTCGGCGGCGTTCAAGCATACGAAACGCAAGTGCTGCTCGACGGACACCCGCTCTCCGCGGGGCGCTACGGCGTGTGGTTCTCGCAGTTCTTCAATTCTTTTTTGGTACAGAATATCGAAACGGAAGTCGGCCCGGGCAACACGACGCCGTTCGCCGGAACGGCCGTCGGCGGCACTGCGAACATCGTAACGCCGGCATACACCTCGACGCCGCGGTACGATTTTATTACGGGCGCCGACAGTTATGACAGCCAGTACAGCAGCTTCCTGACCTCAAGTAAAACCGGACATTTTTCGTACGTCTTAGGCGCGGGCTACAGCGGCGATAATGGACCGTATCAGAACAAGTACGGCTGTATTTTGGATCCGTACACGAGCAACGGCAAGAACAATTGGAACACGCCCGGCGCACAGGCCGTGATCAGCTTCTGCGGTCAACTCGGCGGCCCGCAATTCAGCAAGGGCGAGATCCTCAAGGCCCGTTGGGATTTCTCACCGACGACGTCACTCGAGTTCGGCTACGTCGGATCTCAAGGCGGCTACAATCCGCAGGCATCGTCATACGGCATTGCTGCGGGTCTGGTGACGATCGTGCCGTGTCTGGCACCCTCGGGCAACAGCGGCGTGCAGCAATGCAACAGCCCCGGCTACGGTAATTACGCCGGACAAACCATCAACGGATATTTCTTCTATCCCGGCTCCGTCGTGACGAATAATCAGCCGCTGTTCACGGGTCAGCTGCGTACGGCGATTGGGAACAACACGATTTTGGTGCGTCCGTACGCGGGCAGCATCAGTCGCATCATCAACGGTTCCGGTGAGGTGAATTATCCGCTGTTTTCATATGTGTCGGGCGCCGCAGGCGACGCGATGTGTAAAGGGAATCCGGTGTTCGGCGTGCCCGGCGCGAGTTCGGGCGGCTACACGACGTGTATGGACTCGACCTTCAGCGTCCTCGAGCAGGATAAGCTTTTCGGCAACACACTATCGGTAATTCATCCGATCGGCGATACCGCATCGATCACCGGAACGTACGATTATCATAGCGACGAAACGTTCGCGTACTATAACAATCCAACGCCGCCGTATGTCGTTCCCGACACGACGGCGCGCTTCACCACACTCTCGCTGACCGGCGATACCGAACTTGGCCCAAAACTGCGTTTAAAAGCCGGCCTCTACGACAGCATGTGGAAGCTCAACGGCACGCAAACGGGCAGCGTTAGCGTGTCTGGCTCAACGGCAAGCACGACCATGATTCCGCTGACGCGTACGGTCAATCGCATCGATCCGCACGCCGGCCTCATCTTCGCGCCTTCGAGCGATACATCGATGCGTCTCTCATTCGGAACCTCGACGACGTTCCCATATGCCGCGCAGGTTAGCGGCGCATCGACGTACTCTAAGCCGAGCGGTACCGGTACGGTCACCGGCGGCACGCTTACACAGAAGAATCCGGACCTCGCGCCGGAGCGTGCAACGGAAGCCGATCTTGGTTTCGATAAACGGCTGTGGAGCGACACGGTGCTCTCGCTCGATCTGATTTCGACCAACGTTTCGAACGTGTTCCAAACGCTGACGTTAACCGCACCGCCGGGACAAGTTTACAACTATATCTACGAACCGGTGAATGCCTCGAAGCTGCAATCGCAGCTCGCGACGCTGACGCTACGTCATGCCCCGCGCTTTGGCCTGGGCTACTACGCAACAGTGGCGTTCAATCGTTCGGTGGCGAGCGGCATCCCGATCACCTCGAAGGCCTTCGTCATTCCGGCGAACGGCATTCAGCAGTGCAGCGATGGCGGCAGCGCAACGTGCATTCCGTATTCTAAAGGCTACGCAAGCCTCTCATGGACGTTCAAAGACGGCTCGTACGCTGGAATGGGCGTCGACTACGAAGGCAAGAACAATACGTACTTCCAGGGTCCGATGGCGATCTTCGACCTAACGCTGCGCCGGCCGGTCACGCCGCTCTTCGACCTGCAGCTCTCAACGGAAAACCTGTTCAACTCGAATACGGGAATGGGCATGGTTACGCCCAACGCCGGCGCGAGTGTTGTGGGCGAGAACGGTTTAGGCCAGTACGGAACGTACGTCGGATCGACGGCGCACGTCTTCATCCCCGTTCGGCCGCGTACGGTGCGCTTGCAACTGCATTACCATATCGGCGAGCACTAAGGGGCACACGGAAGCGTGCGCGTCAGTGATGCGCGCGAATCCGAAATCGTAAGTACCACCGAGGCGGCGGATCCGGGGCAACCCGGATCCGCCGCAATCGTTGTACCGATCGAAACCGTGCCGGACATTGCGCTTGCATGCGCGGAGCCATCGAAGAAAATCGTCATCGGCGCGGTAAAATGCGGTTCCGCGATCGACGCGTTCGCGAAGCTGTCAGGGACGCCGCTGTACGTCATCGCCAATGAAGACGTTGGCCGGCCGCTGTAAATGCGCAATACGGATTCGTTGCCGCTCTTCGTAATGACGAGCGTCGAACCGTTGCCGCTCGTGATAGCGATCGAGCGTGCTGCGGCTACCGCAGCGTCGAATTGCGCAGCCGCGGACGATGCGCCGCCGGGACGCTGAAGCGCAGAGAACGAGATTGCAACGGTCAGCATTGCAACAATTGCGACCGCGACCACGATTTCGAGAAGCGAAAAGCCGTCCTGCCGTTGCACGGTACGATGAGTGCCCGCAATGTGGGTATGAAGCGCCAATGGCAACAGGTAAGCGTTCAGAAAGCAAGGCGCGCACCGGAACCGCCGGCAAACGCAAAACCGCGACGCGTAAAACGAGCGGCGCCGGAGCGCCGAAGGGTTTGAAGAAAACGAGCCGTGTGCGGGCAGCCGTCAAAGGCGAGATCGACATGGTCGTCGCCGGCAAACGTAATGCCAAGAAGCCGCCGGTGATCGGCACAGACGCCGACGAAGAAATCTACGGCGTGCAAATGTCGCAGCGGGCGCGCCAAGGCGAAAGCAATCCGCGCATGCCGGAAGCGAAAGTCAAGACCACGCAAAGCAAGGAGCCGAAGAAAGTGCCGCCCACAGGCGCGGCCAAGCCCCGCAAAGTCCGCTAGAGGGGCAAGGACACCGGAAAGACACCGCGGCTTGCTACAGTGCGAATGTAGACGAGCGCACTTTCGGAAAGCGTTACACATTCCGATGCGCATCCAGAAAAACGGCTGCGCACTCTCCCCCGCGCGGCCATTTTTCTTTTGCGCGTTCTTAGCTGCGGCTCAATTCTAAAACGATCGTCCACTCTGAGGGAGTGAGCGGTTGAACCGAGAGGCGCGAACCCTTCTTGAGCAATTGCATGCCGAACAAACGTGGTTCGGCGCGCATTTGCGCCAGGGTCACGGGATGCTGTAACGGCTCGACGTATTCAACGTCAACCATTTGCCACATCGGTTTGTGCTGCGGACTGCGCCGGTCGTAATATTCTCCGCCCTTTTCCCAAGCAGTGAAATCCGGGTAGGCCTCGCGCACGACGCGCACAATACCGACGGCGGCCGGCTCCGCAATGCCGGAATGATAGAAGAAGCCTAAGTCGCCGATGCGCATCTCCATCATGTTGTTGCGCGCCTGGAAGTTGCGTACGCCGCTCCAGGGCGTCGTGCGATCTTTTTCCAGCTGCTCGAAGCTGTAGGCGTGCGGTTCGCTTTTAAATAACCAGTGCCGCATGCATATGCTGTTCGCCGTGCTCTTGGCAGTAACCCAGCACTGGCTGGTGCTTGGCGACGTACATCTGAATCCGTTCGATCAAAACCCAACCCCGAGCGATTATCACGCAGACTCCAATTGGGCGCTCCTGCGCTCGACGGTGGCCGCGATGCGCAAAGTCGATTCCGATCCGCAGGTAGTCGTCATTGCAGGTGACGAGCTGACGCACCGGTGGGGCGCCTATGCGCGCGGTGCCGGACAAGACCCCGCGCGCGCCGCCCGGAACACCTTTGCACAGCTCGCAAACATGTTCGGCCGGGCGTTTCCGCGCGCGCAGTTTTTGATCGTCATGGGCAACAACGACGATCCCTGTGGCGATTACAGCACGGCGCCGGATTCGCCGTATCTGGCCGGCGTCGCGCACGCGTGGGCGCCGCTGGTGAACCGCCGCGGCGCTGCCCCGGACTTCGAGCGAACGTTTTCGCACGGCGGTTATTATGAAGCGCGGTTGCCGGGGCGTAACGTGGCGATCGTGTTGGATGACGTCTACTGGTCGTTTTTCTTTCACCCGTGCGGCACTCGCACGATCGGCGACCAGCAATTCAAATGGTTCGAACGTGCATTGTCCTCGTTGCCGCCGGGCGAGCGTGCCGTGCCGGTGTTGCATATTCCGCCGGGCGTCGATGCCTCCACAACGTTGGAAGCGCATCGCTTTATCATCGTACCGTTTTGGAACGACGGCGCGCGCTCGCGCTTCGAGCGCGACATGCAACAATTCTCGCACGTAATCTCATTTGCAATTGCAGCGCACATGCACCGCAGCGATATCCGTCTGGTCGGGGGCGTTCCCATGCTCGTGGTTTCATCGATATCGCCGGTGTACGCCAATAACCCCTCGTTCGATCGGCTCGTTTTCAATGACGCGTCATTGCCGGCGGATTACACGACGTATGCTCTCGATCCGTATTCGGAAATGTGGGGTAAGGAATTTGATTTCGATCGCACGTTCGGCGTTCACGCATTCGATGCGGCCGCCGTAAGGCTTGCGCACGAGCGGATCGCATCGGATCCGGATGTCCGCCGGCAATGGAACCAAGCGATGACCGCGGGTTCATACGAGTCGAACAGCCTCTCGCGTACATGGCGCGCCTACTGGTGCGCGCAAGAGGCGAACGGCTTCACGTATATCCTGTGCGCAGGCGACCAGCGCCGCATCTACGCTGCCTACGCCGTTGCGGCTGCGATTGGAGCCGTAGTGGTGTGGGGCGTAGTGTGGTATTCTCGGAGGCGGTCATGGAAGCGAAGGCAGAGCAGAAGCGGGTAATCCGCACGAACGAGCACGGTTGGGACGGCGTTCCGGTTGAGGGATACCGGCCCGGTGCCGCCGTTGGCGTCGAGCGCCACACGATTATCGGCGGGCGCAAAGGCGACGAATCGCAGCCGGGACCGTCGAAAGAACTGCGCTATTTCGAACTCCAGCGCGGGGCGGTGTCGCGCTTGGAAAAGCACGAGCACGAGCATTTCGTAATCGTGAAGCGCGGACAGGGCTATGCTGTTATCAATGATACGCTCACGGAGATTGGGCCTAACGACGTGGTGTACGTCGGTCCGCTTGAACTGCATCAGTTCATAAACCGCGGCGAGGAACCGTTCGGCTTTTACTGCTTTGTCGACGCGATGCGAGACTACTCGCAGGAACCGACGCAAGAAGAGCTTGAGAAGTTGATGGCCTCACCGGCAGGCCGCGTCGCTAAACCGTTCGCCGTTCCACCACCGCAAAAGCGTTAATCACCTAAAGCGCCGCTCAGCACCGCCGCGCAGACGTTTGCAGGCGCGCAATTCAGATCGACGCGGTTCAACCCGAACGGCGCAAATGCAAACGGATTGCATTCCGCGCCACCCAAATTAAGCGCCGCCGTAACGTGCTGCGTGAAAGCATGTCCGCCGTGTGGCCAGAACGCACTACGGGGCCATCCGCGCGAAGTGAGTTCTTCAACGATCGCGATGTAACCGGTCAAGCCGTAGCAGTGCACGGGATCGAACAGCAGAATGTCTCGATCTCGACGCAAACCGCCGTAGCGGTCGAGTAGTTTTGCTTCTGCCAGCGAGAAGAGCGCCTCCCCCGCGGCAATTGGTCCTTCGTAGACTTGCGCGACTGCGGCCAGGGTTTCAAAATCGAGCGGGTCGCAGATGTCTTCAAACCACCACAGCTCGTACGGCGCCAGTGCGCGCGCCGCGCGTAAAGCTGAATCGCGATCGTACGCGTTCATGGCATCGACGGCGAGCTTTGTGCCGCTTCCCAAAATGTCGATGGCGGCTTTGATGCGCCGCAGATCTTCATCGAGCGAACCGGCGCCGATCTTGATTTTCACGCGCTCGAATCCCAGATCCAGCATCGCGCGTATCTCGTTTTGCAAACGAGCAACGTCGTCGGCCGGATATGGATAACCGCCGCCTGCGTAGACGGCAATTCCCGTTTGCGGTTGCAGGCCGAGCATATCTGCGATGTACCGGTACAGCGGTTTGCGCGCGTATTTTGCGGCCGCATCCCAAACCGCCATGTCGAGTGCGCCGGCGGCCACTGCGCGATCGCCGTGACCGCCCGGCTTCTCGCCTTGCATCATCGCGCGCCACGCCACGCGCGGATCGTCGAACGGCGCCGCCGCAAGCAGACGCGGCGCGAAGCGTTCGCGAATCAAACCGCTTTGCGCAAACCGTCCAATCGAGGTGTGGCCATAGCCGGTGACCGGCTCACCGTCAATCGTCACATCCGTAAAAACAGAAACGACGGACGTTGTCAAACCGCCCGCCGTTATGGAGTGATCCGTGTACCGCGAAACCGGTACGCTCACTTCACGCACGTGCGTGATGCGCATGCGGCGCTAGTACGTTACCATCGGGCGCGACGGATCCGAGCACCACTCGCTCCACGAGCCGGGGTACAATCGCGTTTGCGGAAAGCCGGCAATCTCCATCGCGAGCATATTTACCGCCGCGGAAACGCCCGACCCGCACTGGTGCACGATGTTCTCCGGCGCAAGCCCGGTTGCCGCAAACTCTTCGCGAAGCTGCTGCGGGTTTTTGAAACGGCCGCTTTCGTCGAAGTTGCTGCGAAACGGCCGGTTGAACGCCCCCGGTATATGGCCGGGCACGGGATCCATATTTTCGTTTTGCCCGGCGAAACGATCGGCGCCACGTGCGTCCAACACCGTGATCGATGCCGATTCCAATCCGCGCAGCAGCTGATCCGCATTCACCATGAGCTCGCTGCGCAAACGCACCTGGATCGTACCGTTGTCCGGCCGCTGCGGCACTTGCGCCGTCGTCTCGTATCCGGCGGCGGTCCAGGCGGCGAAACCGCCGTCAAGGACCGCAACCGCGTCGTGCCCGATGAGGCGCAGCATGTACCACAACCGCGCGGCAAACATATCGGCACCTGCATCGTAAGCGACCACTTGCGTATCGTCGTTGATCCCCATCGAACGAAGCCAATCGGCAAACTGCGCCCAGTCGGGCAACGGGTGACGTCCGTTCGTTCCGGTATGTTCGCCCGCTAAGTCGTGCTCAACGTCGGCGAAGAATGCACCGGGAATGTGCGAGGTCTCATAGAGCTTGCGTCCGGCGGAAAAATCAAGCAGCTGATGGCGGCAATCCACGACGACCCATGAGGTTTCGCCCAGATGTTCGTGAAGCGTTTCTGCTGAGACGAGCGTCGTATGCACTAGTGCAAATTGATCGTCGTCTTCGGCTGGCCCGCATTGCCGAACGTTTCTTGCAGCACGGATTGCAGCTCGCCGCTTTGCACCATCGGGCCTAGAATATCGGTGTCGCCGTAAAACTTGCCGTTGATGAAGACTTTCGGCAGCGTCGGCCAGTTCGTCATCTCGGAAAGCACATCGCGCTTAGGCAAAATTTCCAGCACGTCGATCACTTCGAACGGATAGCCGAAATGGTCGAAAAATTCGATCGTCTCGAGTGTGAACCCGCAGCGCGGCATCGTTTTGGTGCCCTTGCCGTACACGAGTATTTTGTTGGCCGCGATTTCGCGCTGGATTTCGTCTTTGATTGCCTGCGACATGACTATGCGTTCTCCGGGAGTAAAGTTTTGAGTTCGACGGCGTGCACGCGCCCGTCTTTGAGCGCCGCCTTGAGTGCACCGTACACGAGCTGGTGTTGTTCGATCAGTGTTTTGCCCGCAAATTGCTGCGAACGCACGGTGACGTTGAAGTGATCCATCGTACCGGTCCGATCGTAAATATCGACCTGTGCGTCCGGCAGCTCGCTTCGGATCAGGTTGGTCAGTGCGTCGTTATCGATCATTTCTGTGCCGATGGGAGCTGCGGCTGCTCAGGGCGTAGCGATTGTGCTAACGCGCGTGCCTCCCGAAGGGTTTCAGGCAGCCGCTCGGACTGCGCCGCGAGCATCCGGGTCACGCCTGCTGCGAGCACCAAGCCGGCCGCCGCCGTAAGGACGGCGGGTACACCCGTTGCACGGACGGGGCCCGCCTCTATCGTGAAGGTGCGCGTCATTTTCGAGACGCCCTTGAAGAATTTATTAAAATTCACGGCCTTATAGTACGCCGTGAAGGTGGCCGGGCCCGCCCGCTTTAGTCGTCGTAGCCCGCGTCGGAGCCGTCGGTGTACTTGATCTCGATGATGTTCACCGCGATGCGTTTTGCTTTACCTTGCGCCAGACGCATCGTTCCGGCATTCTCGCCGAAGCGCACGTATGGTTCGTGAAGCCACGTTGTCAAGGTGCCGTTTGCGGCAATGCGGATTGGCGCGTCATCGATCTCCATCAGGCCGATGCGCTTTCCGGCCGCATCGTGCACTTCCAAGCCTGCGCCGATCGTTTTGATCGGCTTGCTGGATTTATTTTTAAGTTGCAACTGGAACGAGAAGCTCCTGTCGTCATCAGCGGTGCGCACAACGCGTGCATCGATCAGACGCGCCATCGCTTGCCGCTTTGCGAGCGTGTCGGTGCGATCTTGTGCGGCCATCTTCTGCGCGACCGCCGCGAGCTTGCGTTTATAGTCGTCGCTCACCGTGGACGGAGGCGGCGGTGCCGCCGCCCCCGTCTGTTTGGTGCAACCTGTAGTGAATGCCGCAAGCGCAAGCGCGCTTGCAACCATTAGCCGCGATGTTAGTGACATGAAGTTCCGGAAACGAAGTTAATATTTAACACGGGATGGATCTCGATGCCGTTGGGTGCAACGCCGGTTTGCCCGTGAAGCGCGTCAAAGAGCGGCACACCGGTGATGTCAACGACGATGCCCGACGGGAAGTTCGTGAACGAACTCGGCACTGAGCCGAAGCAGTTCGTGAGCTTCGTGCGAACAGCGGAGAAGTAGTTCGCGAAGCCGCCATCGCACGCGCTGCTGCACGTCGGGTCCGGCGGTTCCACGATCATCGTCGTGCTGGGGTTGTTCATGTCCGCGATGACGATGTGATAATCCTGATCCGTTTCGGTCTTCCAGCCAACGAGCGTCGCGCGGACGGTCACGCTTTCGGTTTCCCATGGCGCATAGCGCGTCGTGTCGTTGTATTGATCGTAGCCCGCGGGCACAGGTGCCGCAGCCATTTGCGCAACCGTAACGCTTTGCGGCGTCCAGTTGATCGTGTTCACGTACGCATCGCCGAGCGTTTTGATATGCCAGCGTTGCACGCCGCAGCTCGTTCCGCAACTTCCGGTACTATTGCCGCCGCCGTTCGCAGGCGTTGCAATCGGCGTTGGGCCGCCGCTAGGCGTCGGCGTGGACGTGGGCTGCGGAGTCGGCGTTGGCGTCGTCACCGGTGTCGGTACGGGTGTCGCCGTCGGGACCGGCGTTGCGGTCTTCACCGGCGTTGGCGTGGGTGCGGGCGTGTTTGTCGGTGCCGGAGTCCCTGTTGGTGCGGGTGTCGGCGTGGAGCTGCCCGCCCATGCGATGTCGTCAACGTCTTGATAGATCCAATAGCTCGACGAACCGTCGCCGTGCACGCCGAAGTAGATCCACAAGCTTTGGCCGGCATATGCGCTAAGGTCGACCGTCTGCTGAACCCAGCCGCTGGTCGTCGTTGCTTTCGTGTAAAAGTTGTAAACGACGTAGCCCGCACTATCCAGCAAATCGCCTTCCTGGTATGCGTACGTCGTGCCCGATTCGTTCGTGCCTTGCTTGACCCAGTATGTCAGTTTGGCGCCGGTGGGGACGGTGACTTGTTGACAAAGTCCGGAGTCGCCGTTTATTTCCGGTCCGGATCCGGTTCCGGCCGCTTCACCGTAATTGCCGGAATGTTTGTAGATCGAAGATACCGTGGCGTTGACATTTCCGCACTGCGACCAGTACGTGTATCCGCCGGATTCAAAGCCACCGTCCATGAGTGCGCCCGTTGAATCCATGCGTTTGCGGGTTTGCGATCCGTTTGGAAGCGCAATGTGATGCGTTGTGGCAGCCGCCGTGCGGCCTCCAATACTCTGCGTTGCGGGAACAGCTCCATTTTTACCGCCCGCGCTGCAAGAAACGATTGCCAGCGCTGTAACAACGCCGAAGGCAATCCGGAGTGATTTCATTCTTTCTCTCTTTTCTCCGAAGGTTTGTGCAACACCAAAAAAAGGGTCGGGAAACCTAACCAGACTAGGATGCAGTACAATTATTAGCAATACGTTAAGTTTGCATATAGGCACTTTGCATCTATCTGGACAAAGAGCGCAATCAATGAAAGCGATTCGTCTGCACGAGATCGGTGGTCCGCAAAACCTGCGCTACGAAGAGGTTGAAGCGCCGCATGCGCAGCCGGGTGAAGCCGTAGTAACAATCCGCGCAGCAGCGCTGAATCACCGGGACGTCTTCATAACGCAAGGTTTGTATCCCGGCATCGTGTTGCCGCTCATTCTGGGAGCGGACGGCGCCGGAGAACTCGACGGAAAGCGCGTGCTCATCGATCCGCTCATCGGTTGGGGTGACGATGAACGCATCTGGCGTGCCGACGCGACCATTTTAGGCATGCCACGCAATGGCACATTCGCGCAGCAGGTCAGCGTACCGCGCGAAAATATCTATGACGTTCCGGCGCACCTGGAGTTCGAGCAGGCCGCGGCGTTGCCGCTGGCGGGCTCGACCGCGTACCGCGCTCTTTTTACACGCGGCGAATTGGACAGCGGCGAAACGCTCGTCGTAACCGGCATCGGCGGCGGCGTACAAACGTTCGTGCTGCTTTTCGCCGTGGCTGCGGGTGCGCGGGTGTTTGTGACCTCAGGCAGCGACGAGAAACTCCGGCGCGCGCGCGAGCTCGGCGCGCAAGGCGGCGTCAATTACCGTACCGATCCGGATTGGAACAAGACGCTGCGTAAACTTGCCGGAACGGTCGATATTGCCGTCGATTCGGCCGGCGGCGATGCATTTGCGCGTTTGCTGACGACGGTGCGTCCGGGAGGACGCGTGGTAACGTATGGGCGCACGGCCGGCGATGCCACAATCAAAATGTTTCCGGTCTTTTGGAATCAATTGGACATCCGTGGAAGCTCGATGGGGAGTCCGCGCGACTTTCGCGATATGCTGACCTTTATAGAAACGCACCGTATCGTACCCGTAATCGATCGTGTGTATCCGTTAGAAGAAGCGGTCGCTGCCGCCGAGCGCATGAATGAGGCGGAGCAGTTCGGGAAGATCGTGCTGAGCGTTTAGCGCGCAAGCTCGTACGCGCGCACGACGTCAAGCCGCAACATCGAGCCGAGTTCTTCCTCAACGGTTCGCGCGTGCTCCGGACCCACGATCGATTCCCACTCAGGGTTCAGAATCGCGTGCTCTTCGCGCGTCATATCGCGATCAAGGGCGCGTGAACGAACGCGCCCTTCCTGTTCGAGCGCAAGTAAGTACGCGAGCATCTGGCGCGCGGCGGCGGGCCACAGCATGGGATTGGTATCGCTGTAGAGATGCTGGACGAGTTGCGGAATCGTCTGCTCGCCCTCGTGCAGCGCGTCGAGCAACGCGGCTTCTCGGGCGCCGCGGTGAGCAAGATAATCGTCGAGTTTGGCGCGCGGCTCGCGAACCGGCTCGCCGTGTCCGCCGAGAATGAACTTTGCATCGGGATACTGCGCGAGCAAACGGCGCAGCGTTGCTTGATATGCGCGCATCGCGCCGTTCGGCGGCGCAATCACCACGTAACCTTCGCCTAGGACCGTGTCGCCCGTGAACAACGCCGCATCCGTGCGATCGTAAAACACCAGATGATCGAAGGTATGACCGGGCGCGTCCATGACGTCGATGGTGCTGCTACCGATCCGCAGCTCCTCGCCGTCGAATAAATCGCGGTCGTGCGGGTATTCGCTGCGCGCGCTGGCGGCAATCGCGGCGTGCGTTTTCGCTTGCAATAGCGGTGCTGCCGGCGCGTGATCGGGATGCGTGTGCGTGAGCGCGATCAGCACAATGCGGCAGTGCATGCGATCGGCCTGCCGTTGCAGCGCGTCAACGTGCGATGAAATCGCCGGTCCGGGATCGATGCAGAGCGCTTCGCCGCTACCGCAGTCGATGAGATAACTGTTCGTGCCGGTAAGCGTCATCGCCGACGGATTCGGGGCGCGAACCAATGCAATGCGCGGCGTTACCATGATTTCTCAAGCGTTTCCGGCAGCGCAAAGCGATGCTCGCCTTCAACATGCGGCATGATGCTGTAGATCGGCTTGCTCCGCGCGTAGGCCATGAGCGCGTGCACGTCATCGAATGCCGCGAGCCGCTCCAAATGCTTGATCGTCGGATACACCAGCGAAAAGCGTCCCGCGGCAGATTCATCGAGCGCGCGCTGCGGCGCGATCCACATGCCGTCGGAGGTTTCCACTGCGTCCGCACTTGCGAGTTGATCCTCACCGGCGATTGCTAGGAAAAAGTATGTGTTGTACCGGCGCGGATACGTTGCGGGTGTGATCCAGTGCGAGAAAAGCGCGAGCGCTTGCGCATCACCGTAAGCATTGTGGCGCCGCAGCGCTTCGAGAAACGGCACGCGTTCGTGATGATGCGTATGAACGGCGCACGGCTTACCATCCGCATCGCACGCCAAAAGCACGCCGGCCTCCTCGTACAATTCGCGCAGCGCCGCAATAACGAGCGCCTGCGCATCGCGCAGTTCGGGCACCCCTGCCGGCGCTTGCAGTTCCGGCCGGCTCTGCATGCGGAATTCACGTCTGAACAGCTCGCTGCCGAGCCCCTGGATGCGAGCAAGGATGTCCTCGCTGTAGTCGGACGAATCGACGCTGCCGCCCGGAAACACGTAGGCGTCGGGCACGAAATGGCTTGCGCCGCTGCGGCGCAGCATCAAAACATCGAACCCATGGCCGCCCGAAGGGCGCACGAGCATGACCGTGGCTGCTAAACGAATCAATGGAACCTTGTGTTTGAGGGTACCGTTACCAAGCTATGAAAACGCGTTTTGTCGCCGGTTTCGCGGCCGTCCTGTTTGCGCTCGCCGGCGGGGCTTTTGCCGCCGCCGATACGCCGACGCCGCCGCCGGCTAAGCCAGCACCAGCGGCCACAGCCGCTCCCAACCCTGTCCCCAGCATACCGGCGCAGTTGCAGCAAGACGCCATCAATGCAGTCGGCAACATCGTGAAGGCCGCCTTCGGCTGGAACGATAGTGAATCGTACGGTACGGTCGTCTTTTATCGAGGCTACGAGATGCAAGTCAAACAGCAGCTCAACCGTTACCGCGAGATCCATCTGCATAAAGGCACCGTGATCAATCCGCGCGGTTACACGATTACGTCCGGCTCGCTCGTTGACGTCCGCGGACGTCCCAACAGCGATGGCTCGCTGACCGCCGACATGATCGTCGTTCAAAACCCGACGACGCACTAATGAAAGTCGCTCTGGGTAGCGACGAACGGACAGCTCTGACCGACGCGCTCGAAGCGATCCTTCGGGCGCGCGGTTTTGATGTGGAGCTCGTCGGTGCGCTTCGTGCAGGCGATGACGATTCGTGGCCGAGCGTCGGCCGCAGCGTCGCGCAGCGCGTGACCTCCGGCGAATGTCAATCCGGCATCGTTTGCTGCTGGAGCGGAACCGGCGTGAGCATCGCCGCGAACAAAGTTGCCGGAGCGCGCGCTGCGCTGTGCAGCGATGCTGAAACCGCCGCGCTTGCGCGTACCTGGAACGATGCGAATGTGCTCGCGTTGAGCTTGCGCGCGACGCCGGTCGAAGCGGTTCCCGGGATTATCGAACGCTGGTTCGAGGCGCAACCCACGGACGATCCGCGGTACCGCCCGATGATTTCACAAATTCCGTAGCGCTAAATCCAGAACGCAAGCCGCTCCGTTATCCCGGCGTAATCGTTTTCGCTGAAAGGATATCGGAATGAATGTTCTTCGCAAAGCCGCTGTAGCCGGCTTAGCTCTGGCCCTTTGTGCGCCGTTGCCGTCTGCGGCAAAAAATTCCATGGCGTCGAGCAAGATGATGCCGAACGTTACGGCGCAACCATCGCGCTTTTCCGGCCCTGGTGTGTACACCGGACAACCTGCACTGCAAGTAACGCTTTCAATGGTCGTAGCCGGCGGCGGGCCGTCGAACTTCGATTCGGTCAAACTCGTCAAAACGCTGAGCGGTGATAAATTCAACGCCGAAGTTGGAAAGCTCAGCGATCAATTCGGCAAAGATAAAGTTGCGAATTTCCTCAAAGTATTCAACTACGTCGTAACCGATTCGCTGCGTATTGCAAACGAGAAAAAAGTTGCACTACCTTCCGATCCCAGCCCGGATCCGCACAATGGTCCTGCGCTTGCGGCCGCCCTCTGGAGCGCAGGGCAAACGGGAAGCGGCTACAACGTCGAAGTCATGCTCGATCGTGCCGTCTCGCATCCGATTCACGATCAAGTCATGAAAGACATCGATGCTAAGTACGGCCTCGCGCAAGATGCGGATTATCATGCCGTGCTCAATGCCGCCATGCACGATCTCGCGAGCGTGTACAATTTGAAATAATCGCCGCGAATAACGGCGGAAGGCCACGCAGTGCGTGGCCTTCCTTTTTCATGCACCGGGCGGCAGGCTCAGCTCCCGCAAGTCCGGCGTCTGTCCGTTCTAGAGTCAATCTCTTGCAGACGCCTTATCTTACCCGGCGCAAGGCAGTGCAAACGAGGTTCCACCGGGACGCCTGCGTTAGGTCCAAAAGATAATGCAGATCAGAAGGAGCAGGAAGTTTACAATGTGCGAGCACCAGCAATACAAGCAGCTCCGGCGGGTGACAAACAGCAAACTGTAGGCCAGGTACGCCGAGGTGAGCGCTGCAACTGCCGCAACCACAAGCGCCGCGATCTGCAGCGGCCGGAAAGGCAGCCATGAAACTGCTGCCAGCGCCGGATAGTACGCACATCCCAGTGCCGCATTGGGAACTCCGGCGAAGATTCGTGCGCGAGGTGACTGAACGACGCTGGCTTCACGAAGCAGGCCGCGGGCGTCCGCGATGCTTTTGCGCAGCATAAAGACGGAGGCGTAAAACCCGACGGCGCATAGAAGCGTTATGGCAATCCGGACCGCCAGCATCGTCCCCCTCTCTTGAAGCCGTCGTACCGGCGCATTGCCGGCATTGCGCTGCTCCTGATGACGTTTGTGCTTGCTGCCCTCGCCATCCGCTTTCAGCCGCACATCGAGCACCTGATCCGCCATATCGGACCGCGCGTTGCCATTCCGCTGGCTACGGCATTGTTTGCCATTGTTGCATCGGCGCCGTTTTCCGTAACGGACGCGCTCGCCGTGATGAACGGCGCACTTTTTGGGCCGTTTTGGGGCTCGATCATCGACGTCGTCGGTTTGGTGATCGCCGGCGTGCTGGGCTACTGGATCGCTATACATGCCACCCATGGACTCGATCTGCAAAAGATGTACGAAAAGCTGCCGCCATGGGTGCGCCGTTTCAAACCCGGTTCACCGATGTTTCTGATCACCGTGCGCATCATTCCCGGATTCGGTGGAACGATGTCGACAGCGACGGCAGCGAACCTGCGCGTGCCGGTGTGGATTCACGTCGTCAGTATGTGCGCTGTCGCGGTTCCGGTGTGTGTGCTCTTCACCGTCTTCGGCGACCGCGCGGTGCAATGGGTTCACGGGTACGAACATCGCGCACGCATGTATATCCTGCACCATCGTCCACATTTACATTTCCGCCGCCGCCACGCGGAACCGACGCTGCCGCCGACTGCGGGGCCACAGCCGTGACCGATGTGCAAATCGTTGCCGATTCCGGCGCACTGCGCGATCTGAGCGCGCGCATTGCCGCTGCACCGCGCGTAGGGCTCGATACCGAATTCCACAACGAACGCACGTACGCCGCGCGCCTCATGGTGCTGCAACTCGCGTTCGATGACGGCTTTGCCATTGTCGATCCGCTCGCCATTGCGGATCTGCGTCCGCTGGCGGATGCGCTAAAAGGTACGCTCGTCGTCGGCCACGCGCTTTCGAGCGACCTGAAAATCTTCGCCGACCGGTTCGGCACCGTGCCGCCGAGCGTGTTCGATACCCAAGTCGCGGCGTCGTTTTTGGGATACGGCATGTCCATATCGCTTGCCGATCTGGTGCGCGACGTATGTCACATCCGTTTGAAAAAATCTCAAACCGTGAGCGATTGGTCGACGCGTCCACTGACCGAACGGCAGATGGAGTATCTGATCGACGACGTCGCGCATTTGTTCGACATTCAAGATGCGCTCAGCGAGAGGCTTCGCGCGTGCGGGCGCTACGAATGGGCGATCGAAGAAGCCGCCTCGCTCGCAAGGATCGATCGTTACCTCACCGACGAACGCCGCGCGCTTACGAAAATCCCCGGTGCAAACCGCATGGGGCGGCGCGAACTCGGCGTACTCTCGCAACTGATCAAGCTGCGTGAGAGAATTGCGCGCGAAGGTGACGTTCCGCTCAAGTACATCATCGCGGACGACGTGCTCGGTTCGCTTGCGGTCATGCGTCCAAAGCATATGGAAGATCTCTCGCAATTGCGCCGGTTAGATGCGGGCACGCGGCGCACGCTCGGGCAAGATATTATCGAGGCAGTGCGAGAAGGCGAAGCTCTTCCCGAGGACGAGCTGCCGTCGAAGTTCGAACGGCCGCTCGGCAACAACCGCGAAACACTCGTAGCACTCATGAGCGTTGTCGTCGGCGAAATTGCGCGCCGAAACGAGATGCCCGCGAGCTTGCTGGTGCCGCGCTCGACGCTCGAACGTCTAGCGCGCGAAATTCCGGCACAGCAAGCGGACTTCGAGCGCGTGCTCGGCCTCTCAACGTGGCGCATGCAACTCGTCGGCGAGGCGCTATGGCGACTTTTGTCTGGTATCAGCACGCTGCGCATCGAAGGCTACGCGACAGGCGAACCGCGAATTACCGTTGAGTCATGAATCAGCATCCGGATAGTTTTAAAGCGCTCGACAACTTTACGGCCGGCGGACGTCAGTATTCGTACATGCGTCTTGCTGCGCTCCAGGACGCCGGCATCGCAGACCTTTCACGGTTGCCGTTCTCGCTGAAGATTTTGCTGGAAAATCTGCTTCGCTTTGAAGACGGCCGCTCGGTGCGCAAAGACGATATTGAGGCCCTTGCGCGCTGGAAACCGGGCCACGCGGCGAGCCGTGAAATTGCGTACCGGCCGGCGCGCGTGCTGTTGCAAGATTTCACCGGCGTGCCTGCGGTTGTCGATCTCGCCGCGATGCGCGATGCAATGGCCCGGATGGGCGGCGATCCGAAAGCGATCAATCCGCTGCAACCGGTAGAACTCGTTGTCGATCATTCGGTACAAGTTGACGTGTTCGGCTCACCCGAAGCGATGCGCAAGAATGCGGATCTGGAATTTGAACGCAATCGCGAGCGCTATGCGTTTTTGAAATGGGGACAACACGCGCTCGACGGTTTTCGCGTCGTTCCGCCGGATACCGGCATCGTGCACCAGGTGAACATCGAGTATCTTTCCCGCGTTGTGTTCGGTTTGGAATCGAGCGACGGCTTTGCGTATCCGGATACGGTTGTCGGGACCGACTCGCACACGACGATGGCAAATGGTTTGGGCGTGCTTGCGTGGGGCGTCGGCGGCATTGAGGCGGAAGCCGCGATGCTTGGCCAACCGGTGACGATGCTGATCCCCGAAGTCATCGGTTTCAAAATTACCGGCACGATGCGTGAAGGCGTCACGGCAACCGATCTCGTGCTGACCGTCACGCAAATGCTGCGCAAAAAGGGTGTCGTCGGCAAATTCGTCGAGTTTTACGGCGAGGGATTAGCCAATTTGAGCGTCGCGGATCGCGTAACGATTGGCAACATGTCGCCGGAGTACGGATCGACGTGCGCGATTTTCCCGATCGACGATCAAACGCTCGAATATCTGCGCCTTACGGGCCGCAGCGAGCAGCACGTTGCGCTCGTCGAAGCATACGCGAAGGCACAAGACATGTTCCGTACCGCGCAAACGGCAGATCCGCATTTTACCGATACGCTGCAGCTCGATCTCGGCACGGTAACGCCGAGTCTCGCGGGGCCGCGGCGTCCGCAAGATCGCGTTGCGCTCGAAGACGTCAAATCCGGTTTCAACGAAGCAATGGATGAGTGGATCAAGGCGCGTGGCAACGGCGCTGCGATTGACACCTCGCGCGTATCGGACGGCTCAGTGGTTATTGCAGCCATTACGAGTTGCACGAATACGAGCAATCCGTCCGTGCTCGTCGCGGCGGGGCTGCTCGCGCGCAACGCGGTGCAACGCGGATTGACCCGCAAGCCTTGGGTCAAAACCTCGCTTGCACCGGGATCGAAAGTGGTGACGGATTACCTGAACCAATCAGGTTTGCAAGGATATCTGGACGAGCTCGGGTTCAATTTGGTCGGCTACGGGTGTACGACGTGCATCGGCAATAGCGGTCCACTTTCGCCTGAAATCGCGCAAGCCGTCGCAGATCAAGATGCGGTTGTGGCGGCAGTGCTCTCGGGCAACCGGAACTTCGAGGGCCGCATTCATCCGCAAGTGCGCGCGAACTATCTCGCCTCGCCGCCGCTCGTGGTTGCGTACGCACTCGCAGGACGGATGGATATCGATCTCACGTCCGAACCGCTTGGCATTGATTCGTCGGGTCAACCGGTTATGCTCAAAGATCTCTGGCCGAGCAACGACGAGATCTCGCGCACGATTGCGGCTTCAATCAGCGATGAGATGTTCAAGAAGAACTACGCGGACGTGTTCCGCGGCGACGATCACTGGGCGCAGCTCGACGTTCCGGCCAGCGAGCGCTACGCGTGGGATCCGAATTCCGAGTACGTGAAACACCCGCCGTATTTCATCGATATGGCGGCGGACCCGGACCCCGTTAGCGATATTGTGGGTGCGCGCGCGCTTGCAGTACTGGGCGATAGCGTTACCACCGATCATATTTCGCCGGCGGGCAACATTGCAAAGACGAGCCCGGCGGCAAAATACTTGATGGAACATGGCGTACAGCCGGCAGATTTCAACTCCTACGGTGCGCGCCGCGGGAATCACGAAGTGATGGTGCGCGGCACGTTTGCAAACGTACGTCTTCGCAATCAACTCGTGCGCGGTATCGAGGGCGGCGTGACGCGCTATCTGCCGGATGACGAACAAATGTCGATTTACGACGCAGCAATGAAGTATAAGCACGACGGCACGCCACTGATCGTGATCGCCGGCAAGGAATACGGATCCGGCTCGTCGCGCGACTGGGCCGCGAAGGGTCCCTACTTGCTGGGCATTCGCGCGGTGATCGCCGAGTCGTTCGAACGCATTCACCGCAGCAATCTCATCGGCATGGGCATCCTTCCGCTCGAGTTCGAGATGGGTGCGGATCGCACGACGTACGCGTTGACCGGCGAAGAAACGTTCGACATCACGGGCCTCGAGAACGCAGTCACGCCACGCATGCACGCACACGTGCGCGCCACCGATGCGCAAGCGCGTTCGATCGAGTTCCGCGTCCTCGTGCGCATCGATACACCGGACGAAGCGGAGTACTATCGCCACGGCGGCATCCTGCACTACGTGTTGCGCCAGCTGCGCATACGACAAATGCAAGCCACCGCGTAACACTGAGCCAACAGATTGTCACCCTTCACGCGCCGTTTGCGGTACCGCACATTTTAGGACGATCCGGCCCATGGCATGGGAAAGCGGCAGCATACACTTCCCCATAACTGCGCCGCACGGCGGGTAAAACGGTTTCGTGGAGCCGGTCAGGAGCGAATTACACGAATCTCAGCAACGCTATCTCGAACTGCTCGTGCGGGCAGGCGAAATTTTCGAGCAGTCGATCGACTATCACGAGACGATTCAAAACGTCTGCGAAGCGGTAGTCGACACGATCGCCGACATCTGTCTGCTCGATCTCGGCGCAGCTGACAGCTTGCACCTCGCCGCCGCGGCGCACCGGCAACATGGGAAAACTGCCCAGCTCGTTCATGCCGGACAGCATCTGCGCAATGTCGGCATCGGGCGTAGCGCCCGTCATCCCGTGTGGGATGTTATTAAGACCGAACAGCCGGTACTCGTTGCGCGTGTCGATGACGCGTATATTCGCGATCACTCGACAGGTCCCGACCACGAGCGCTTTATGCGCAACATGGGGTACAAGTCAATGATTGTCGCGCCGCTGCGTTCGCGCTCGCAAGGCATTCTAGGCGCGCTCACGCTCGTGCGAACCATTGGCAACCCGTACACGCAAAGCGATGTCGCCTTCGCGATGGACTTAGCGCGCCGGTGTGCGATGGCGATCAGCAAATCGCTGCTTTACACGCAGACTCAGCACATCGCCATGCAATTTCAACAGGCAGCACTGCCGCGTTCGCTCCCGGAGGTTCGCGGTATCGGCTTCGATGCGTTCTATGAACCATCGTCGCACCATATGCTCGTCGGTGGAGATTGGTATGATGCCTTCAAACTGCCGTGCGGGCGAATTGCGATTACGATCGGTGACGTGCTCGGGCACGGAACGGAAGCAGCAGTGTGGATGAGCCGGCTGCGCAACACCCTGCGGGCTACGCTGTATACCGATCCGGATGCAGCTCGCGCCCTCGTTGTCGCGGATCGTTTGCTGCGCCTTGATTCACCCGATGATTTCAGTACGGCGCTCATCGCGATCATCGATCCCGTGCACCAAACGTTATCGTGCGCGTCGGCGGGCCATCCCGGTCCGCTCTTGTGGGAACCCGGCGGCGGCGTGCTCGACCCACTGCGCGAGCATGGTTTGCCGCTGGGTATCCGCGAGCTCGCGGACGGGCCGAAAACCGCCGAAACAGTTACGCTCTATCCAGGAACGTTCGCCGTATTCTTCACCGACGGATTGCTGGAATGGAACCGCGATATTGCCTTCGCGTGGGATACCGTCGTACATGCGATGCAGCATCCTGAAGTGCGCGATGCTTTGCACCCGGCGAAGATGCTTCGGGATGCCGTCATCGGAGCGAACGAGCACCAGGACGACGTCGCCATACTGACGCTGCGCGTGAAGGACTTGGTCCGCGCCGAAGCGCGCCCGTAGGCTACACGAGCGCTCGGCGCAAGTCGCCCAATACTTGCGCGACGTACGTGGTGAACCGCGCTGCTGCCGCGCCATCGATGACGCGATGATCGTATGAGAGCGAGAGCGGCTGCATCAGACGCGGCTCGAAGGCCGTGCCGTTCCACACCGGACGTATTGCGGCGCGGCATGCACCCAAAATGGCCACTTCGGGTGCATTGATAATCGGGGTGAAATAGGTTCCGCCGATGCTGCCCAAACTCGAGATCGTAAACGTGCCGCCTTGCATCTCCGATAATGAAAGCTTTCCGTCACGCGCCTTTGCTGCAAGGTCGGATGTCTCGCGCGCCAAATCTGCGATGCCTTTTTTGTCGGCGTCGCGCACAACCGGAACGACAAGGCCATTCGGCGTGTCGGCGGCAAAGCCGATGTGATAGTACTGCTTGTAGATGAGTTCGTCGCCCTCGAGCGAGCTGTTGAATGCCGGAAACTTCTTGAGCGCCGCAATGGAGGCTTTAATCAAGAACGCCAACATAGTGACTTTGACGCCCGAGCGTTCCAGTTCGCGGTTGAGGTCTTTGCGGAACTCTTCAAGGGCGGTAACGTCCGCGTCGTCGTCTTGCGTAACGTGCGGAATCATCACCCAATTGCGGTGTAAGTTCGGTCCGCTCAGCTTCTGAATGCGCGTGAGCGGCTTGCGTTCGATCGGACCGAACTGCGCAAAGTCGACTTTCGGCCACGGCGCAAGGCCGAGCAGCGCTGCACCGCCGGACGAACTTGCTCCATTACGCAGCGCGGTTTTGACGAAACCCTGCACGTCTTCGCGCGTGATGCGTCCGTTGGGACCACTCGGTGAAACGCGCGCCAGCTCGACGCCCAATTCACGCGCAAACCGCCGGATCGATGGGCTGGCATGCACGGTCTTACCATCCGGCGGCGGCGCTGACGGCTGCTGCGCCGGCGGCGGTGGTAGCGGCTGCGATGCCGCTTGCGGTGGTTGCGGCTGTGCTTGCACCGCCGGCGGCGGTGCAGGTTGCGGCGGTGCAGGTTGAGGCTGCGGTGCAGCTTGAGGCTGTGTTTGCGCGGCGCCGTTTTGCTGCGCCACGGTGATGATGGGCGTACCCTTCGAGACTTTGTCACCCACTTTCACTTTGACGTCGTGCACGACGCCGTCGACGTCGGAGGGCACTTCCATCGAGGCCTTATCCGACTCGAGCACAACCAGCGAATCGTTTTTCTTGATCGTGTCGCCGGCTTTGACGAGCACTTCGATGACAGGGACGTCCGCGAAGTCGCCGATATCGGGAACGGCTACCGTTTGTGCGTCTGCCATCCGTTACACCGTAACCGGGTTGGGCTTCGAAGGATTGATGCCGTATTTCTCAATGGCTTGCGAGACAAACTTGCGATCGATCTTTCCGTCGGACGCAAGCGCATTGAGCGCGGCTAGCGCTACATAGCGCCGGTCGACTTCAAAGAAATCGCGCAGTTTGCTGCGCAGATCGCTGCGGCCGAAACCGTCGGTGCCCAGAGAGATGAAACGGCGGTCAACGTACGGGCGGATCTGATCCGCAAACGTGCGGATATAATCCGTAGAGGCGACGACTGGCCCGTCGTGTCCTTCGAGGCACTGTGCAACGTACGGCACGCGCGGCTGCTCTTGCGGATGCAGCAGGTTCCAACGCTCCGTGTCTATGCCGTCGCGGCGAAGTTCGTTGAAGCTCGTTGCGCTCCACACGTCGCTACCGATGCCGAAATCGTTTGCGAGCAGCTCCGCGCCGGCTTCGACCTCGCGCAAGATTGCGCCGCTCCCCATGAGCTGAACGCGCGGTGTCTTTTTCTTGCCTTCCGTCGAACGCAGCAGATACATGCCGCGCAGGATGCCGTCCTCGGCGCCTTGCGGCATCGCCGGATGACGGTAATTTTCGTTCATCAACGTGATGTAGTAGTAGATGTCTTCCTGGTTGGTGAGCATGCGGTGCAAGCCGTCTTGCACGATCACCGCAAGTTCATAACCGTATGTCGGGTCGTAGGAAACGCAGTTCGGAATGAACGAGGCAAACACTTGGCTGTGTCCGTCTTCATGCTGAAGCCCCTCGCCGTTGAGTGTCGTGCGTCCCGACGTTGCACCCAGCAAAAAGCCGCGCGTGCGCTGATCGGCCGCCGCCCATGCGAGATCGCCGACGCGCTGGAAGCCGAACATTGAGTAAAAGATGTAGAACGGGATCATCGGCTGGTTGTGCGATGAGTACGACGTACCCGCAGCGATCCACGACGAGATCGCACCGGCTTCATTGATACCTTCCTGGAGAATCTGGCCTTGTTTGTCCTCGCGGTACCACATCAACTGCTCGGCGTCTTGCGGTTTGTAGAGCTGCCCGACCGACGAGTAAATTCCAAGCTGGCGGAAGAGGCCTTCCATGCCGAACGTGCGCGATTCATCCGCGACGATCGGCACGATGCGCGGCCCGATCGTCTTGTCTTTGAGCAGCGTTGTGAAAATGCGCACAAAGGCCATCGTCGTTGAAATTTCGCGCTCGCCCGAAGCGGCAGCAATATGCGGCTCGAGTGCGCTGCGGTCCGGCACGGTCAGCGAGACCGATTTTTTACGGCGTGAGGGAACGTAGCCGCGCTGTGTGACCAGGCTTTGGAGATACTTCATCTCATCGCTTTCCGGCGAGGGTTTGATGAAGTTCAATTTCTCAACTTCGGAGTCGGGAATCGGCAAGCGGAAGCGGTCGCGGAACGCGCGCATCGATTCCACTTTCATCTCTTTGGCTTGGTGCGCGATGTTTTGCGCTTCACCGGAGATGCCCATGCCGTAGCCTTTGATCGTTTTCGCAAGCACAACCGTCGGCTGTCCGGTGTGTTCGAAGGCAGCCTTGTATGCGGCGTACACTTTGCGCGGATCGTGACCGCCGCGCTGGAGCGCCCAGATGTCGTCGTCGCCCATGTGCGCGACGAGTTCCGCCGTTTCCGGATAGCGCCCGAAGAAATTTTCGCGCACGTAACGCCCGTCGCGTGACTTGAATGTCTGATAGTCGCCGTCAACGCATTCGTTCATCAGTTGAACGAGCCGTCCGGTTTTGTCGCGCTCCAGCAGCGGATCCCAGTTGCTGCCCCAAATGACCTTGATGACGTTCCATCCCGCGCCCTTGAAGAGCGTTTCCAATTCTTGAATGATCTTGCCGTTGCCACGCACAGGTCCATCCAGGCGCTGCAGATTGCAATTGATCACCCAGATCAGATTGTCGAGTTTCTCGCGGCCTGCAAGTGAGATTGCGCCCGTCGATTCCGGTTCGTCCATCTCGCCGTCGCCCAAGAACGCCCACACTTTGCGATCGGCGCTACTGAGCAAACCGCGGTCGTCCATGTAGCGCATGAAGCGCGCTTGATAGATGGACATGATCGGCGAGAGGCCCATCGACACCGTTGGGAATTGCCAGAAGTCCGGCATCAGCCATGGATGAGGATACGACGAAACGCCGCGTCCGTCGACTTCGCGCCTGAAATTCGTAAGCTGCTCTTCGGTGATCCGCCCTTCGATGAATGCGCGGGAGTAAAACCCCGGCGCCGAATGACCTTGAAGATACACGAGATCGCCGCACTGCTCTTCCTGATGACCGCGGAAGAAATGGTTGAAGCCGACGTCGTACAGCGTTGCCGACGACGCGAAGCTCGCGACGTGGCCGCCCAGCTCGGACGTCTCTTTATTTGCACGCGCAACCATGGCCATTGCGTTCCAGCGCACGAGATGGCGGATTCGCGTTTCCACTTCGTCGTCGCCCGGATACGGCGGCTGCTGCGATGCCGGAATGGTATTAATGTAGGGCGTCGATAACCCAAGCGAAACGTGCGCGCCGCCCCGTTGCGCGACGTCGACAATCGCGCCGATCAGCTCTTGCGCGCGCGCCGGCCCTTCAGTCGCGAGCACACCGTTCATCGCCTCGATCCACTCCCGGGTTTCTTGCGGGTCGGCTTGCGCGCTGGCCGCACCGTCCAGTGCCGCGGGGAGGTTTGTCGTGCTGGTCATGATGCTGGCGCCTTCAGCTCCACGCACCCATTCCCTTGCCACTGGATCGGTCCAATTCGCGAACTGGAACAATCCATTTTGCGCCAAAACATCGAAGTATGGCGGTTACGATTATTGCCGATTCCTGTGTGACCTGACCGCTGCGCAGGCCAATGCAGCCGGAGTCACGCTTGTTCCCGTCCTCGTGCGGATGGGCGGCAAGGAGTATCGCGACGGCGTCGATCCGCCCCCGCGACTGCGCCGCAAACGATCCCATGCTCGGCGATTTCATCGCCGGCGCGCTGCGCAAAAAACTCGCCTCACCACCAAAGGAACTCACCATCTGGAACGCCGGCCCAACCGTCGGCGCGAACGCCGGCCCAGGCGCAGCCGGCATGTTTTTCCACGAAGAATAACGACCATGTCGCGCTCACACACCTTCCACGCCGCGTTCTTCACGCAAAAAGATGACGAGCGCCACCAACACCAGCACGGCGCCGAATAATGTTGGCACACTGAGCGTTTCGCCAAAAATCAGCAGTGCCAAGACCGCCGCAACCACCGGTTCGAGGAGCGTCGAAAACGCAACCGCATGCGCCGAAAACCACTTCAGCGCCGCATTCATCGCTGTGTGACCGACAAGCTGCGAAACGAGCGCCATCGCAACAATCCCACCCCACGCGCGTGCGTCACTCAGCGCGGGCGGTCCTTGACGCGCAATAGCCGCGGCAACAATCAGCGCAATCGCAGCGAACGTATACGTTTGCGTCACGATTGCGCGCGTATCGAAGCGATCGCTTGCGCCGCGGACGATAAGAAAATATGCGCCAATGGCCATTGCACCGCAGATCGCCAGCAGCGCGCCGGCGAGCGGCGACTGCGTGTGCGGCGGCGCGATGCCGGCGACAAGCGCAACACCGATACCGCCGCCGGTCATCGCGAGCCACGCGCGCAAGGATAACAAGCGGCGATGCACGATCGCATCGTAGAGCGCCGTCCATACCGGCGTTGTCGCGACAAGCAACGTTGAAATGGCGACGGTAGTAAGCTGTAACGACCAAATCCACGTCCCAAAATGCGTGGCCAAGGCAAGACCGGCGAGCGCGAATCTGAACGTGTCCCGGCGGCGATGCCGCGGTGTTACATGGCGAACGCCCGCAATAGTCAACAAAACGACAGCCGCAATTGACAATCGCGCGGCAGAAACCGCAAGCGCTCCGGCTCCCGTTAGCGCAAACCGCGCAAATATTGCGGCTGCGCCGACCGCAATCTGTGCGAGCGCAAGCACTCCGTAGCGAAGCGGGCGATTCATCATGGCGTCGTCCGGCGCGGTTTGCCGAAACCAACCAGGCTGCCCTGCCGCAATACGGCGAACACTGCGAATGCGGAGGGCACGCCATGCTAGAGATTCTCAACACGGTCGCCGCAATTGGCACGTTCGTCGTGATTGCAGCAACGGCGATCGCCGCGGTCATTCAACTGCGCCACATGCGTGCCGCAAATCAGCTTGAGGGACTGCTCAGCGTTCTAGCTAGGGTGGAAGATTCGAACTTCAACACGTGGCTCACCGAGACGCAGCGGCAGCTTCCGGTGCTGATGAACGATCCGGAATACGTACGCAGCGTCATCGACAACACGTTCGATCGTAGCGTCGCATGGCTTCAACTCGGCAACTCGTACGATTGGGTCGGAAGTTTGGTGAAGAATCGCCTGATACCCGAGGAAGCATTCCTGGATGTTTATTGTTTCCGCGTCATTCAAGCATGGGAACTCATGACGCCCTTTACGTTGCTCGCCCGGCATAAAACGGGCGACGCCGTTTGGGAGAACTTCGAGTATCTCTACGTCCGCGCGCACGCGTGGTTCCAGCGGCATCCGGAAGGCTCGTATCCCAAACACGTGCCCCACGCGAAGCTTCCTCCGATCGAAGCCGCACTTCCGACGATGGCCTCGGTGCTCAACTCACCGTCCATTGGGGGAATCGCCAAAAAGATCGGGTAGTGTCCTTTCTACGCGGGAGCTACGGCTGAGAGGGCGCGTCAGGCGCCGACCGCAGATGACCTGAACCGGGTAATGCCGGCGTAGGAAGGATAACCATGGCAAAAGTTTATGCAACCGGAAGCGATACGTCGATTCGCGTTCCGATGCGCGAGATTTCACTCACCAACGGCGAACGCCACACCGTCTACGACACGAGCGGTGCGTACGGCGACGACGACATCGCGACCGACGTGCGGGTAGGCCTTGAGCCGATCCGTCTTCAGTGGATTCTGGATCGCAACGACACCGAAGAACTCGACAAGCCGACGTCGATCTACCGCCGCGGCCGCGATGCGATGCCCGAGCTCGACGGCGTGCGTTTCAGCGCGCAGCGCAAACCGCGCCGCGCAAAACCCGGCGCCAACGTAACGCAGATGCACTATGCGCGCAAAGGCATCGTCACGCCCGAGATGGAGTTCATCGCCATCCGGGAAGGTCTGGATCCGCAGTTCGTGCGGGACGAAGTGGCGCGTGGGCGCGCGATTATTCCCTCGAACATCAATCATCCGGAAAGCGAGCCGATGATCATCGGGCGCAACTTCCTGGTGAAAATTAACGCGAATATCGGCAATTCCGCCGTTACCACGACGATCGAAGAAGAAGTCGAAAAGATGACGTGGGCTACGCGGTGGGGCGCCGACACCGTCATGGACCTTTCAACAGGCAAGAACATCCACGAAACCCGTGAGTGGATCTTACGCAATTCACCCGTGCCCATCGGCACGGTTCCGATCTATCAGGCGCTTGAAAAAGTCAACGGCAAAGCAGAAGAGCTTACGTGGGAACTCTACCGCGATACGCTCATCGAACAAGCCGAACAAGGTGTCGACTATTTCACGATTCACGCGGGCGTTCTGCTGCGGTACGTTCCGCTTACGGCAACGCGCGTGACGGGAATTGTGTCGCGTGGCGGCTCGATTCTGGCGAAGTGGTGCCTCGCGCATCACCGGGAAAATTTTTTGTACACGCATTTCGAAGAGATCTGCGAGATCATGAAAGCGTACGACGTGGCGTTTTCGCTAGGCGACGGACTGCGGCCGGGCTGTCAGGCCGACGCGAACGACGCCGCCCAATTCGCGGAACTTGAAACGCTCGGCGAACTAACAAAGATTGCATGGAAACATGACGTGCAAGTCATGATCGAAGGTCCAGGGCACGTGCCGATGCATCTGATCAAAGAGAACGTCGAGAAGCAGATGCAGATCTGCGATGAAGCGCCCTTCTATACACTCGGCCCGCTCGTGACCGATATCGCACCCGGTTACGATCATATTACCAGCGCAATCGGTGCGGCGATGATCGGCTGGTACGGCACC
>CAZERJ010000018.1:0-6555 GCA_964514445.1 uncultured bacterium
AAGGGTTTAATGCCGATGAAGATGGCCGGACGGTTTTTGATGGGTTGATCCCGATCGTTTCCGGCGCAGCGATGGGCGGCTTTAACGTGCGCTTTGGCCAGCCGTCTCGCGACGCCGCTGCTTTTTCGTCGTTTTTCTATCCCGTCGACGTGCCGCCGTTCGACGATGAAACGCTGTTGGCTCACGGCGGTTCAAGTGCCACGTCGGCAAAGATCGAGTACATATTCACGTCTCATGAATATTACGGGCGTGTGGCGTCGCTGATGACGACGAACGTAGACGGCACGCGCGATCTCGTTACGCCGGCTAATGTCCGCTACTACGCGGTAATGGGTGGCCAGCACATTCCTCGTGTTTCCCCGAGCCCTCGGCCCGGAATGCGGTACCTTCCTGATCCGCTCGACTACACATGGCTAGAACGCTCGCTGTTGCTGAAACTGGACAGGTGGGTTCGCACTGGAGCGACGCCTCCGCCAAGCCGCTATCCTCGAATCGGCGACGGCACGCTGGTGAGTCCGGGCGAACAACATTTTCCGGCGATAAGCGGCGTCGCCACACCTGCGCCGCAGGTCATTCATCGGACGTTTCATTATGATTTCGGTCCCGGTTCTCCGGCGATAATGTCATACGATCCGCCACATGTCGGTCCGGCTTATCCGGTTCTTGTGCCGGCGACCGACAGCGATGGAAACGATCGCGGCGGATTGCGCTTACCCGATGTCGCCGTGCCGCTCGCTACGTACACCGGTTGGAACTTGCGCACCGAAGCGGTAGGCTTTGCGGATCATCTGGTCGATTTTTTCGGTTCATTCTTTCGATTTACGCCGGCTTCGATTTTGACGCGTTACGGAGGCAGGGCCGAATATTTGCGACGTTACGATCGCTCCGTTTTAGCATTGGTACAAGAGGGTTATCTGCTCAACCAAGACCAACCGGCGCTTCACCGCCACGCCGAAGAGTTATGGAACGTCACTCACTAATTCAGTACTTCGCTCCGGCTGTCCGCTGCTGATCTCGGTATAAGTCATCTTACTGCTATTGAGTATTTCCACTCATCGAAATGTTATGGATTCGGCCCAACAGCAAGTGAAAGTACAACATGCCCCGCACAGGCCCGAGTTCTGCAAGCAGATGCGTTACATCAAGGTTTGGATCGCCGGACAACAAGCGGATGCTTCGCGCAACCCCTGAGTCTTTCAGTGGAAAAATATCGAGCCGCCCGAATCCGCGCAGCATCACGACTGCCGCGCTCCACGGGCCGATGCCGCGTACGCGCGTAAGCATTTCGATGGCCTCCAGCGTTGGCGTCGTTTCAATTTCATCTTGACGGACTTCGCCATGCAGTACCGACTGCGCCGCGCTGCGCAAATGCGCGACTTTGTTTGCGCTCAGACCTGCGGCGCGCAGCTGCGCGTCTGATGCTTCCAGCAGCTGCTTCGGAAGGGGAAAGGGATACAGCGCGTCATCATCGGCGTGCATTGGTTCGCTGACTTCCATCACCATGCGCCGCATGATCGCTCCTGCGGCGTGGATGCTGATCTGTTGAAACACGATGGCGTGCGCGAGTGCCTCCCACAAGCTCGGATAGCGCGGCGGGCGAACACCGCGCAGTTCGTCGGCAAGAAATGCAAGCCACGGAAACGGTTTGACTCGCTTGTGCCACTCCGCCAACGAAACGTGCGTCCCCAGCATGCGTTCAATCACGGGAAGCCAACGCTCGGGCTGTCTTCCGTTCATCCGCAGTTGAAGCGCGCGTCCGCTCGTTTGGCTTACTTCGATGAGGTTGCGCCCGTGCGCATCCGCCAGGACGCGGCGGTAGACGCCGTCTTCGCCGACGCGGTCCACAACGTTGGCGGCTAGCCGGCGTAGCGCATCGGCGGTCAGGTCAAGCCGGTATGGCGCTTTGACGGGAAGCGCGGTTTCGAGCGTGAACCTTTTGCTCAATGCTCGCGACCTACTATCAGTACTGGCGCATCAATTTGCTCACGATGCTCGAGTACCGCGCCAATTTCATCATGTGGTTTGCGTTTACGATCGTCTATCATGGCACGGCGATCGCGGCGCTGTGGGTGACGCTGCGGCAATTTCCCTCCATGAACGGGTGGGACTTCCGCCAGATGGCGTTCTTGTATGCGCTTTGGATGATGGGCCACGAGTTCCACAACACATTCTTCTTCACGATCGTCAACGTGCCGGAGTTCGTGCGCGAAGGCCGCTTTGACCGCTTTTTGGTTCGGCCGCAGGACGCGCTGTTTCAAGCGCTCACCGTCCCCTCGCAGCTCTCGTTCGATGGGCTGGTGCTGGCCATCGTCACGTTTGCCATTGCAACGCACTTCGCCGGCGTGAATGTCAACGCTGCGTTTGTCGCGTTCGTTCCGCTGGTGGTCATCGGTGGATCGCTGATCGATTTGGGAATATCACTTGCGGTGGCAACGATGTCGTTTTGGTTTGTGCGCGTCGACACGCTGCGCTGGGTCGTTATGTCGCTCGAGCAAGAGTTCACGCGCTATCCCATCAGCATCTACACGCGCGCCGTGCGCGTCATCTTAGCATTCGTCTTTCCGTTTGCATTCATGAATTATTTTCCGGCAACGTTTTTGCTGCACAAAACCGAAACGGGCCTCGCGCTCTCGCCACAGGTTGGTCTACTCACACCGCTCATCGGCTTGGCATGGGTAAGTGCGGCGTATATCTTTTGGCGCATCGGCCTTCAACATTACCAAGGAACGGGTTCATAGATGAAGCGCGTCCACTTCCTGGCCGGGGCCCTTGCCGCCGCCGCCGCACCGCTGCCTGCGCTCGCGCAACCGCATCTGGCCAGGCAAATCGAGACGATTATCAACGACATGCCGGGATCCGTCGGCGTGTACGCGCGCACGATGGCGGACGGTCCGGCGCTTTACGCGTACAACGCCCACACGTCGTTTCCAAGCGCGTCCACGATCAAGATGGTGATCATGCTCACGGCGTTCCGTGTCGCGGAACGCAATCCGGCGGCGATGCACGCGCGCGTGCCGTTCGATCGCTCAAGCGATCTCATCGGCGGCTCGGAATTCATGTCGACGCAGCCCAGCGGAACGTTCACCGTGCGCGAGCTCATTACGCCCATGATTCAAGTGAGCGACAACACTGCGAGCAATTTGCTGATCTCACACTTTGGCTTCGAGCTCATCAACACTATGACGCAGAGAGCCGGCATGCATCACACGCAGTTGAAACGGCATTTCTTGGATAGTTCCGCCATCATCCATCATATGGACAATCGCACGACGCCCGCCGATATGGCACATCTGCTTTTCGAGATGGAGCGCGCTGTGCGCGAGGGCTATCGAACCGTTGCCTCGCCCGACTCATGCCGGCAAATGATTCACATCATGCTCGGGCAAACCGATCGCGAGACGATTCCGCGGCTGCTGCCACCGTCCGTTGCGGTCGCCAATAAAACGGGCGAACTCAGCCGCTCGCGCAGTGACGTTGCGATCGTCGATCCGTTCGGTGATTCACCATATGTGCTCGCGGTGTACGCGAGCGGGTTAGACTCGCCGGGCTCCGCGTACAGCGGCATCGCGCGCATTTCGCGCGCGGTCTACGGCGCGGTCGCGCAGAGCAACCTATGAACCTTTCTCTTCGATAGAGACGGTCTCCATCGTGTCGCCGACGCGAATCGCATCGAGCGCATCGAAGCCGTCGGACATCTGCCCGAAAACGGTGTATTGCTTGTCCAAAAACCGCGCATCATCCAAGCAAATGTAGAATTGGGAGCCGGCGGAATCGGGACTCGAGGCGCGCGCCATCGCAACCGTTCCGCGCACATGCGGGCGCGCGTTGAACTCGGCTTTGAGCCTGTAGCCTGGACCACCGGTTCCGTTGCCGTCCGGGTCGCCGCCTTGTACGACAAACCCGGGCTCGACGCGATGAAACTTCAGGCCGTTGTAAAACCCATCTTCGGCAAGTTTGATGAACGCTGCCGAATGTTGCGGTGCGTCGTCGGGGAAAAACGTAAAGACGATATCGCCGCGATTCGTTTTCAAACGCGCCTGCGAGGTTTTCGCGCGTTCGACGAGGTCGCGAAGTTCTTGCCCGACGGGCGCGGTACGTGCAGCCATCATTCCTCCGTTGGATTCCGCTAGAAGCGGTGCGTTGCGCATGCGCACGCCGAAGGCCTGGCGTTCGCTGAGCGCCGCAATTTTGGCCCCGCGGTCGAGCCGCTTGAAGCGCGCTTCGAAGCTACGGGCGGCGCTTGCTTGCTTGAATTCGCTGAAGGCGATAAGCGTTACGGGCAGGCGCGAGCGCGTGTACTTGGCGGCGCGGCGCGTGGCGTGCTTGTGCAGACGGTTCGACAAGTCGAACGTCCACCCGGTGTAGAGGCTGCCGTCGGCGCACCGGACGACGTACACATAGGCCTTGCGAATAGTGCCCATTTGTTAAAAAGAAGTCAGATGCGGTAAGATAAGCGGCGGTAAGGGACGATGTTGGATCCGCACGCGCAAAGTAGCGACGCCCCGGGCGGGCGTACGCTGAAAGTCTGCATACCACCTAAGGCACGCTTCGGCCGGAGTGTGCGTCAGGAAGTCCTTTCCTTCGCCAACAAATTCGAAATCAGTCAATCTGAGCTCGATGAGTTCATCTTCGCGGTGGGCGAGGCCCTTGCCAATGCCATAGAGCATTCCCACAGCGCAAGTCTCATCGAGGTGCGCTGCGAGATCGAGCACGACAAGATCGTTGCGACCATCATGGATTCCGGGAACGGCTTCACGGCGGACCCTGTGCCGAACGTCTCCTTACCGTCAGACTACAGCGAGCGGGGGCGCGGGTTGCCGATCATGCGCCGGTGCACGGATATCTTTGCGGTGCATTCGGTTCCGGGACGCGGTACGGCAGTCGTCCTGGGACGCTACCTGCGCCGCAAGAGCGATCAGGAAAGCTCGATAGCTTCATAAAAAGGGGCGGCATGCTTCTCCGCCCTTTTCTCACGAGCGCGCTCGCACTTGCCTTGTTGAGCGGCGCTACGCCGCGTCCCGCAGCGGTGCCCCCACACGATGCTCGCATCGCCGGCATGGTCAGCGCAGTATCGGCATCAGATTTGAAAGCAATGCTGACGACACTCGTCGGCTTCGGCACGCGCAACGATTTCTCAGAACAACTCAACTCGAAAACGCGCGGCGTCTTTGCCGCGCGCGATTGGATCCGCAGCCAGTTTGAAGCGACGGCGGCGAAAACGGGCGGCCGCATGACGGTAGCGCTTGACACATTCGTGCATCCAAAAACCGAACGCACGCCGCGCGAGGTCACCGAATCGAGCATCATCGCGACGCTGAAAGGCGACGAACCCGGACCAACGTACGTGATGTCGAGCCACTACGACGACTGCAACGGCGATTGCACGGACGGCGTGCACGATGCTCCCGGCGCTGATGACAATGGCTCAGGAACGGTAGCCGTGCTCGAGGCGGCAAAAGCGATGGCGGGCCTCACGCACTTCCGCGGAACGGTGATCTTCGCGATCTTTGACGGCGAAGAACTCGGCTTGTGGGGTGCCGAACATTTCTCGCAATCACTCAAGGACGCCGGCACGAATGTGGTGGCGAATCTGAACAACGATATCATCGGCGCATCGAACGCGGCATCGTCAGATCGCTTTCTCGTCCGGGTGTTCAGCGAAGCGTTGCCCGCCGGTGCGAAAGCTTCCGACGTGAACGTGTACGGTACGGAAAATAGCTCGCCGTCGCGCGAGCTCTCGCGCTTTATCGCCGACGTGGTACCACCGTACGTGACGCCGATGCACGTCGAACAGATTTTTCGCGCCGATCGCTTTGGCCGTGGCGGCGATCAGGAAGAGTTCCAAAAACGCGGTTTTCCGGCGATCCGCTTCGTGGAAGTGCACGAGAATTTCTATCACCAGCACAAGAACGTGCGCGTGGAAGACGGCGTGCAGTACGGCGATCTGCTCAAGTACATCGACTTCGCATACTTAGCGCAGGTTACGAAGATCAATGTCGCCGTAATGGTTGCGCTTGCTCTCGGTCCCGGCGAGCCGCAAAACGTGACAATGCCCTATCACGGCCTTGGCTATCAAAAGCTGGAAAATACGGCGACGCTTGCGTGGGAGAAATCGTCCGGTGCAAGTAGCTACGAAGTGGTATGGCGCGCGACGGATTCGCCTGTTTGGCAACATGCAAAGAACGTTGGCGACGTGACGACTGCCACAATTCCCATCAGCCGCGACGACGCCGTCATCGGCGTGCGTGCCGTGGGTAGCGACGGACTCAAGAGCGTGGTGATCGATCCTAAACCGGTGCGCTTGAATCCGTAACGGGATTGACGCGGAGTTTGCGCTCGCATTACGCTTAGCGCAAGCTCGCGCAGATCGTCGTTCAGACCAAGGCGCATCCGTACCATGTCCAAGTCTTTTCGTTCTCTGCGTCGGTTGCGCCGGTTATCATCGTGCTGGCGCTCATAGTTACGGTGCGAGTCTTGCAGTTGCGGGGACGCCGTTTGGCGCCCCTTTGCTGCTTTATTGATTACCGCGATGTCCGCTGCGGCTTTCGCTGCGGC
>CAZERJ010000018.1:6655-41364 GCA_964514445.1 uncultured bacterium
GCAAGCGTTGCCAGACCGGTGCGAACAAAACTGTTGTTCATACCGGTATCGTAAGCAACGTTGCTGCGAAATTACGGAGAGTGCCGGTACTTTACGTGAGCGTTCGATGAACGAGGTTGCGTTTGCGTGCGCAGGCGCATCAGGTTCAATTGCTGCTGGATGAGCAACTGCTGAAGCGTAAATTGCTGCTGCTGCAACTGTAAGTTCAAAGATTGCTGAGACGCCTGACCGTTCATTTGCAGCTGTTGTTGCTGCGTGTTGAGCTGATTTTGCATCTGCTCGTTCAGCGCTTGTTGCACGATGAGTGCGTTCACGCGTGGACTCGTATCCGCTATCGCCAGCGCGGGAACGGCGAGAATGCCCGCAAGCGCGAGCCCTGCCATTGCCAAAGGTTTCATGCGACCTAAGACCTCGCCGCACCGCCCGTTGGTTCCGCGGCAAGCGATGCAGGCGGCAGGCACAGACGCACGCTTGTGCCACTGCCGGGCGCGCTGTCGATCGTCGCGGTTCCGCCCGATCGCTCTGCCGTCCGTTTTGCAATCGACAGGCCCAGGCCCGAGCCTTCAATATCTGCGCGAGCCGAGCCGCGGTAAAAGCGATCGAACGCATGCTCGAGCTCCGCGCTGTCCATCCCTGGTCCACTGTCGGATACGGCGACGCACGTACTGCCGTTGGTGCGTTCGAATGCGACACGAACCGGAGAACCGGGCGCATATTTGAGCGCATTATCTAACAGGTTCTTGATTGCTTCAACAAGCTCTGTTTCATCGCCGAGCACAAGCGCGGACCAAGCGGGCCGCTCTAACGTCACACGTCCGTTCGCAAGCGGTTCCACGGTCGCAGCCGCGCGTTCCGCCGCCGCGACGAGGTCGACGGTTTTGAGTGCTCCCGGCGCGGGCGCACGATCCAGGCGCGCAAGAAAAATCAGTTTTTCGATCACCGTGCGCATACGCCGGCTTTCTTCGAGCATAACATCGTACGTGCGCTGAGCGCTGTCGTCACGCACGATGCCGTTACGCAAGGCGTCGAGATACCCCATGACAACCGTCAGCGGTGTGCGCAGCTCGTGCCCTGCATCGGCGATGAACTGACGCATCTGTGCCGTGGTACGCTCGCGCTCGGCCGTTGCCGCGGCAAGACTATGCGCTACTTCGTTGTACGCGTTTGTGAGATCGTTCAGCTCTAAGTTTTGTTCGCGTAGTGGCCGGGGCGAGAAATCGCCGGCAGCAATGACGTGCAGCGCTCGCGTGACGTCAACCAGCGGACCGATGGCGCGCGCGGTAATTCGCCGCCCGACGAACCACGCCACGAGCATAGCCACAATGGCGACTGGGATTGCGACCTCCCAATACCACAACAAGATCTCGCCGACGCGATCGAAGTCGCTGAAGATGAGAATGCTGCCGCCCGGGACAGTAACTCGCGCGCGCGGCAGGCCAATCGCGGATCCGATAGCGCCGAAGATCGCATGCGATGGGCTGGGCGGACGATCGCGCTCGTTTTGCGCAAGCGGCGTTCCGCGCGCATTGACGACGACGACGTGGAAAGGGGTGTGGCCTGCGGCGCGAACGATTTGTGGCGCAGCCATCTCCAGCGGTACACCGGCGCTTTGGAAGCGTGCGGCGGCGTCACTTACGCGCTGCGTTGCTCCGGCGAGCGATTCCGACGCGCCTCGCGCAAACAGCATCAGAGATAGCGCGCTCAACACCACCGCCATCGAAAGCACGATCGCGAGCGCCAGGAGCACGTACGCGCGGGTTATCCGCGCGCTAAACGCGTTGAACATTTAGTCCAGGCGCAGCGTGTAGCCGACGCCGCGCACGGTGTGAATCAGTTTGCGTGCAAAGCCGTCGTCGACTTTGGCCCGCAAGTACGAAATGTACCGCTCGACAGCGGCCGGCGTGACGTCCTTTTCGTCGCCCCAGACCAGGTCGAGCAGATCCTCGCGCGTGAACACCTGACGCGGACGGCGCAGCAGCGTGAGAAGCAAATTGAATTCCAGCGGCGAGAGTTCGAGCGGGCGTCCATCGCGCTCTACCGTGTGTTTTTCGAGATCGATCGAAATGCCGCCATATTCAAGCGCTTTGCGCTCCTCCAAGCGCGGACGACGGAGCTTCGCCTCGATGTGCGCGAGCAATTCGTCCATTTCAAACGGCTTGCTCAAGTAGTCGTCGGCGCCGTGCGTAAGACCCTCGACGCGATCTTCGAGCTCGCCTTTTGCGCTGAGCATGATCACGGGCGCGTCGGTGATACGCCGCAACATCGGAAGCAGCGAGATGCCGTCGATCTTCGGCATCATCACGTCGAGGACGACAACGTCCGGCTCGAAGTCGCGTGCGACCGCGAGCGCCGCTTGACCGTCGGCGGCGCAGCGAACGTCGTAGCCGCGGTGCGCGAGACTGAGTTCGAGCATTTCGCGGATACGGCGTTCGTCGTCGACGACCAGCACGCGGCTCATTCGAAGCGTAGCGCCTCGATGGGACGCAAGTTTGCCGCTTTGCGCGCGGGATAATAGCCGAAGAACACACCTACCATCGCGGAAAAGAGCACCGAGAATGCGATCCAGATCGGCGGGATCATCATCGGCCATTTGGCGAGCATCGCGACCAGTCCCGTTCCGCACAACCCAAACAGCACGCCGATGATTCCGCCTGCGGTGGCCAGAAGAATCGACTCGGTCAGAAACTGCCTTAGGATCAGGCGGCCACGCACGCCCACCGCCATGCGCAAGCCGATTTCGCGCGTGCGCTCCGTGACCGAAACAAGCATGATGTTCATGATTCCGATGCCGCCGACGATGAGCGAGACTGCCGCAACGCCCATCAGCAAGAACTGCATCACCGCGCCGGTTGACGAAGCGGCGGCCGCAATATCTTGCAAGTTGCGAACCGTGAAGTCATCTTCCGCCGGTGGCACGATGCGATGCCGCTGTTCCAGCAGAGTTGTTGCTTGCGTTTGCACTTGCGCAACGGACTGCGCGTCGGTGGCCGAGATCATCAGCGTATTGACCGTCGTCTGGCCGGTGAGCCGCTGCATCGCCGACGTGTACGGAATCAGCACGGTATCGTCCTGATCTTGTCCCATGGCGTTCTGTCCGAGCGGTGCAAGTGTACCGATCACGGTAAAGGGAACGCCCTTGATGTTCACCGTTTGTCCAATCGGCGAACTGCCATCCGGAAAGAGATTCTGCACGACGGTTTGTCCCAGCACGGCGACTTTATTCGCCGCAATCGTATCGCTTTGCGTGAAGAACGTGCCACTTTGCACCGTCCAATTGCGAACGTACGTATACGTCGGCGCGACGCCTGAAACAGAAGTTTGCCAGTTGTTCGCGCCGGAGACGAGTTGCGAACGCACGTTTACAACCGGCGAGACCGAAGCAACGCCCGGCAATTTGGCAAGAGCCATGCCGTCATCAGGCGTCAGCGTCGACGCACCGCCGGATCCCGAACGTGCGCCGTTTTGCGAAACGCTGCCCGGCATGACAACGAGCAAATTGCTGCCAAGTTTCGAGATCGACTGCTGCACCAAAATCCGCGCACCGGCCCCGATGGCAACGGTGACGATCACGGCGGCAACGCCGATGATCATGCCAAGCATCGTGAGCATAGAGCGCGCGCGGTTGCGCAGCAGCGCGGAAACGGCGATCTTCAGAATTTGCTTCATGCCGCCACCTCATCGCCGCGGCGGTCGCTCACCACGAGTCCATCGCGGAACGTAATCACACGTTTTGCATACGCGGCAACATCCGGTTCGTGTGTGACGAGCAGAATGGTAATGCCGTGTTCTTCGTTTAAACGCGTAAAGAGCTCCATGACTTCCCGCGAGGTTTTTGTATCCAGTGCGCCGGTCGGTTCGTCTGCTAGAATCAATCCAGGGTTGTTGACCAGCGAACGGGCGATGGCAACGCGCTGCTGCTGACCGCCCGACATTTGATTCGGTGCGTGATCGGCAAGGTGGGCGACGCCGACGATCTCCATCTTTGCCAGCGCAATCGCGCGGCGCTCGCGTTCCGGCACGCCGGCGTAAAGCATCGGCAGTTCGACGTTTTCAACTGCCGTGGTACGCGGCAGCAAGTTATATGCTTGGAAGACGAAGCCCAAGCGGCGGCTACGGATGTCGGCACGTTCGTCGGAGCTCAGTTGAGAGACGTCGCTTCCTTCAAACCAATAGCTGCCGCTCGAAGGCTCATCGAGCAGACCGGCAATGTGCATGAATGTCGATTTGCCCGATCCTGATGGACCCATCACGGCGGCGAACTCGCCTGAATCGATCCGCACATTCACACCGGCAAGCGCGGTGACGCTCTGCTTGCCCAGTTCGTAAACCTTGTGCAGGTCTTGCACGCTGACAACGGGTTCCATTAGCGCAGCGCCCGTCCAAGCCCGCCCATACCGGCGCCGCCGCTCATCGGATTGCTTCCGGAGCGCGTCGATGATGATCGAGAAGTACTGGTGTCGGATGCGTTGGCCGTGGAGACGATCACCGCGTCACCTTCCGCGAGCTGCGATCTTCCGACCGGTGTTACTGCTGCTTGCGTTCCACTAACGAGCGCAATCTTCACGCGCACCGGATGCGGTTTACCGTTTTGCTGCACGAACAACAATCCGTTGCCGCCTGCCGTTACCGAGCCGCTCGCAGTGTCCGTCGTTGCACCCCACGGCGATTGCAAGCTCGCGCCCGCACCGGCTGTAGCTCCGGCAGTTGGAGCAGCGCTTTGCGTTGCGCCGTTGTAGCTGTGCTTGCGATGCGCAGCACCGCTCGCCGATGGACGGAAGCTGAGCGCCTGAAGCGGCACGACCAGTGCATTCTTCGCGGTTTGCACGTCGATCGTCGCGTTTGCGGTCATACCAGGCAGCAGTTTATTGGCCTTGTTGTCGACGTACGTAATCACCGTGTACGTCACCACGTTGTTGACGGTCGTCGGATTGATGCGCACTTGTACGACTTTTCCGGTGAAGGTGTCATTCGGATAGGCCAGCACGCTGAAGTGCACGGCGTCGCCGGGACGCACGTTTCCGATATCGGGCTCACCGACGCTGATGTCGACTTCCATCTTGCGCGTGTTTTGTGCGATGGAGAACAACGTCGGCGTTTGCAAACTCGCCGCAACGGTTTGTCCGACCGACACGTCGCGCGCGATGACGGTGCCGTCAATCGGCGAGGTAATCACCGCGTGCTGAAGATTGAGTTCGTCTTGCTGCACTTGCGCTTGAGCTGCTGCGATTGAAGCCTGTGCCGCTTGCGCCGTATCTGCTGATGCTCCCGCTTGTGCTGCATTGACCTGACTTTGCGCGGTACTCGCCTGCGCCGTACTGACGCTCGCGCTTGCTTGCGCACGTGCTTGCTGCAACGCCGCTTGCGCAGCAGTTACCGCACTTTGCGCAGAGACCGCATTGGACTGATCGGCATCGACCGCGCTTTGCGCGACGTAGCCTTGGCCGAGCAGTGAACGATCGCGCGCGACGGTTTGCTGGGCGACTTGCGCTGCACTCTCTGCCTTCGCGAGATTTGCCTGCGCCGTCGCGATGCCGGCTTGCGCGGCGGCTGCATTCGCTTGCTGCGCGGCGCTGTTCTCCCGCGCGACCGTGACCTGCGCTTGCGCGCCGCCGGCTGTTTGCGCTTGTGAAGCGGCCTGAGCTTGCGCTTGCGTGAGCGATGCTTGCGCCTGCTGGAGCTGCGCTTGCAGCTGGCTCGTATCAAGACGCGCCAAAACTTGGCCCTTCTTGACCTTGCTGTTGAAGTCGACGTAGATCGACTGAATCGTTCCGGAAACTTGTGTGCCGACGCTGACCGTATTCTGTGGCTGCACCGTACCCGTCGCGGTGACGCTCTGCGTGAGGTCTTGCTGGGCGACCGGTTGCGTGACGTACGCAGCGCTGGCGGTTCCTCTCGTAGCCAGGACCATGCCTGCGGCGAGGGCGGCTATGAGAAGTAAGGCGGTGAGGCCGGCGGTCCAGCGCCGCCCGAGTGCGGGAAGCGACCAGACGTGCTGTATCTGAAGTTTGCCTATCATGACGCCGCTTATCGTACGGCGCCCGGCTGACAAGATTCAGAGAGCGACCTATGTGCATTTCGCCGCTACTCAAAAATCAAGTTTTGGCTCAGAATGCGCAAAGGCCCCGCGGGTCCGCGGGCTGTTGCTAGCACTTACTGGAGGCGATTTTTATTCTGAAGTCAGCTTTTTCGATATCGCGGATGGCGCTCGCTTTGGCGGCGTCTACCGCTATCATCGCCGGTTGCGGCGGCGGGCAAAATAAATCGGTCGTTCCGACTACGCCCTCGTCGACCAACTCGAACAACAACGCCAAGACCATTACTCTCGGTCACCGCATTCTCTTCTACAGTCAACCATACATCAAGGCGCATCCTGAACTTGCGCACGGCGGTCCACATCAATTTGCGTTGCGCAAGAATATGGTCACGTCTTCGAACAACCTGACGTACCACGGCGGCCCGGTGCAGCACAACCCGAAAATTTATTTGATTTTCTGGGGCTGGAGCAGCGCGAGCGATACGACGCACGACCCCAACGGCATGGCGAACTACCTTATCAACTACGCGAACGCATATGGCGGCAGTAATTTAGCGAATGTGGCCACGCAGTACAACGACAACAGCGGTTACATCACAAATCCGCATCCGGAATATGCGGGCGCGTGGTTTGACAGCAGTTCCCTTCCGCCCACGACCTACGCGGAATCGGACATTCAAGCCGAGGCCAACCGCGCGGTTTCACACTTCGGTTACAGCGCTGACGCCAACTATTTCGTCGTGACGCCGCACAATTACACGACGAGCGGCTTTGGTACGCAGTGGTGCTCGTTCCACAACTCGATGAGCAGCGCGAACGGCCCCGTTGCTTATACGGACTTCCCGTATATCTCCGACGTCGGATCGAGCTGCGGACAAGGTTCCGTGACGTCGCCCGGTACGCTTGACGGTGCCAGCATCGTCGGGGGCCACGAAATCACCGAAACCATTACCGACCCGGGTGCCGGCAACGGCTGGCTCGACTCGGCCGGTTCTGAGATCGGCGATAAATGCGCGTGGACGAACCTGCAAAACGTCGCGATGTATGGCGGCGCAACGTTCCCGAACCAGCCGGAATGGGGCAACGATATCGCCGGCTGTGAATACAGCTACGGTACGGTAAGCACGCCGACGCCGACAGCAACGCCTGTCCCGACGGCAACGCCTGTTCCGACGCCCACGCCGAGCGGCAGCTGCTCGGGTCAGCTGCTGACGAACCCTGGCTTTGAGAGCGGCGCGACGGGCTGGAGCAGCACGTCAGGCGTCATCAACACCGACGGTGCTTATTCGCACAGCGGCGTTGGCTACGCATGGCTCGACGGCTACGGCACGACGCACACGGACACGCTCAGCCAATCGGTAACGATCAAGGCCGGTTGCGGCGCGACGCTGACCTACTGGCTGCGCATCGACACCGCGGAAACGACGACGACGTATGCTTACGATACACTCACGCTGGCAATCAACGGCGTGACGAAGCAGTCGTTCTCGAACCTGAACCACGGCGCGTACGCGCAACACTCGCTCGACCTTTCCTCGTACGCGGGACAAACCGTGACGATCAAGTGGACGGGCACTGAAGACGCAAGCCTCGCGACGTCGTTCTTCATCGACGACACCGCGGTAACGCTGCACTAGCGTTCGGCTAACGTGCAAATGAAAAGGCCCGCTGCTTCGGCAGCGGGCTTTTTCTATTTAGGCGGTACTGCGAGCTGACGCTAGGTCACTTTAATGTGCGCGGTGTTGGGGAAGCTCTTCAACTGAGGTACGACGTATGAATAAAGACAAGCCGACACCCGGGCCAGACACCACGCAAAAGCCGGACGTCGAACATAGCGAGGTGGAGACAAGCACCAGTTCTAGTCCCGTCATCGAACATCTACAAGACGAACGTAAACGCGTCAATCCGAGTACCGTTCCGATCGATCCGCGCGACCCTAAACAATCTCCTTGAGGTTGTGCACGGCTACGGTATACAGACGGAGCGTATAGACTTTTCCGCTTCGGCATCCGGCTTGCCGGCGCCAATCTCATAAGTGATAATTGCGCCGCCGGTTTTGCCGACGACCGCTATCCATTCCGTAACCGTTTCCGCCTTTGCGTTTTTGGCGACGGTTAAAATTGCAGGCTGCATGCCATCGCAAGCCATCGTCTGCGTTACTTCCGTTTGCGTAAACGGAAAGCGCGCAACGAGTTGCTTCACCCTTTTGAACGCCGCGCTCACCGGTGAAGGATCGATCGGGAGCGGAACACCATCGTTGCGACCGAATCGCCCTGAACGCGAAGCCAACCTTTGGGAAGCATTATGCGCGCTTTCGTCGGCGAAGTACGCCCAGGCGACGCGCGATACTTGGGGTAGCGGACGGTTCTTGCGCCAATGCCGTAGTAGCGCTGACAGAAAAGATCAGCATCGCTAAGGTTGCTGATTTTTGCATCTCATGCTTATTCCTAAAAGAGATGTGCGGGGCTTCCGCTGCGCAGCAGCCCTCGAAGTGCCTTGCCCTCAGTGTTCAAGTAATAATTTGCACTGTCGAAACGCGGCGAATTTGCGAACATCAAATAAAGATACTTAAAATTCTCGGAAAACGAGTAGGCGGGGAAGTAATCGCCTTGCACGACGGGATGCTTTGTCACGTCTAAAAGCACGGTGTAGCCGTTGTCGGTGCGGCAGTTTGAACGCAACGCTTCAAAATAGCGGTACGCCGTGTCGCGATATTTTTGATCGTGGGTCAGGAACCACAGATCGAACGATGAGTTCGGATATTCGGGCCTCATCCAATATTTCGTATCGACGACGGTGCCCTTTGCATAGTCGATCACCTCGGGGATAAGGGCATAACGGTCTAGCCACGATGTCCACGAGTCGTAGAACTGCTCGCCGATACTGCGGTAACCGCTCTTTGAGATCAGCTCCGAGTAAAACGCCGCAAGTTCGCTGGACGTTGTGTCGGCAAGTGGTGTTCCCGTCTTGTAATCCACCGTGCGAAACCAGAGGTGTCCGTTAATCGTTTGCGGCTTATATTTGACGATGGCGTCGGTGAGCATGTAATACCAGTCGCGCGTTTGCGTGTTGCCCAGCATTTGCCAGCCGCCCCAGAGGTATTCGTAGAACGAGTCTACCGGTTCGTCGGGCGCAACGTCATCGGTGCCGATGAACTCGCCCTTCTCTACGTCGAAATTTGTGCCGAGTAGGTGAATCGGCGAGATCTTTTTCATGACCGCTTCGTAAGCGCGCATCGAAGCGTCTAGGTATTTCGGATCGCCGGTGAGCCGCGAGAGATCGCCGAACTCGAGGATGTTTGAACCGATTTCAGCCAGATTGCTTTTCGGATCGCTAACTGCGCCGGTTTTCAAATTCGCGTAGCGGTACGGTGCTCCGGACGGCGATTTCGTGAAGCACACGAGGAGGCGATCGGCCAGATCGCGCGCCCGGTCCAAGAACAATTTGTCCGCGGTGATGTAGTAGCCGGTGAGTAAGCCCGCCACCATGCGGATGACGGCTTCGAACATCTGAATGTTTGCGTCGACGTCGAACGTCAGATTAGCGCGGATCCATTTGACGCATGCGTCAAGTTCGCTGTCTGCGCCCATGACGTACAGCGTGTCCATCGCTTCGATGATGGAGAGCCCGAACGAATGGGTTGGTACGAAGAAGTTTTTCGGTTTGCCGCTGATGGGTTGGACTTCATCGTAGCCCCAAGCGAAGCGTTTGTAGCCTTGCCAGGCGTGGAGGAATTCGGCGCGGATTTCCTTCGCGATTTGCCTCGCCGACAGCGTAGGCGTGCGCGGTTGGGCGAGCGCGAGGTGTGGTGTTGCGGCGAACGGCAGTACTGCGGCGCCGGCGGTCGTGCGTAGGAAATATTTGCGTCTCATGCTCGCGGTAGCGACTCCGCGATGGCGGTCAGCGTTTCGTCAATATCGTCTTCGGTGTGCGCGGTGGAGACGAACATGACTTCGTTTTGGGATGGTGGTAGCAGAATGTCGCGCGCGCGCATGGCGTGATAGTAGCGCGCGTATGCGTCTTTATCGGCTGCGCGTGCGTCGTCGTAGTTGCGGTTCGGCGGGCCGGCGCGGAATTTGAAATCGACGATGGACTCGTGTTGCACGACCGCATACGGTAAATCGCAGTCGGCGAAAATGCGTCGAATTCCGTCGGCCAACCGTGCGCTGATCCGATTCATGTACGCATAGTACTCCGGATGCGTTTCGAGCAGATTGAGGACGCGGTGCGCCATTGCAACAGAGAATGGGTTGCCCGCATGCGAGCCGCCCGTGAACGTTTGCCCAATCGGGGCGAGAACGTTCATGATTTCGGCGCGGCCGCCGAATGCGGCAATGGGAAATCCACCGCCCATGATTTTTCCAATGATCGTCATGTCCGGCGTTACGTTGCAAAGCGCTTGTGCGCCGTGCAGGCCCAAGCGCAGCCACGTGATCACTTCATCGAAGATGAGAACTGCGCCGAAGCGATCCGCGCGCTGCCGCAGGCCTTCCAGAAAACCGTGCACCGGCGTGACGTAGCCCATGTTGCCGACGATGGGCTCGACAATGATCGCCGCAAGTTCATGTTCGCGTCCGGCCAGATGTAAATCTAAATCGTCGAGATCGTTGTAGCGTGCGACGACTACGTCTTGCATGACGCCCGCCGGAATGCCGCTGCGCGCTGCGTCACTCGTGTGCGCAGACGCACCGGCGTTCAGGAGCGCAAAATCGCTGTGGCCGTGATAATTGCCCGCGAACTTAGCGACGAGCGCTTTCCCCGTGAACGCTCGCGCAGTGCGAATGGCGCCCATCACCGCTTCGGTTCCCGTAGTAGCAAAGCGCACGCGTTCCATCGACGGCAGATAGGCGCGAACGCGTTGTGCAAGCCGCACCTCTTCTTCGTGCGTGTTGCCGTGCAGAACGCTGCGCCGCGCGAGCTCGTCTAAGCCCGAAGTCAGCGCGGGATGGGTGTGGCCGAAGAGCAACGGTCCGTACGCCATGATGTAATCGATGAAGCGCGTGCCGTGCTGGTCGTACGCATATGCGCCGTCGCCGCGTGATTGAATAAATGGATCGCCTCCGACGGCCCAACCGGATCGCACCGGCGAATCGCAGCCGCCGGCAAGGACATCATCGAACAACACGTTGGATAGCATGCAACACTTCTTTTACTGATGGTGAAACGGCGCGCGCACCGCGCGCAACTGCGGCTGCATTTCCCGCAAACCGGAATTCTCCGCCTACGATGGCAAAGCGCGGCCGCCCGAGCTCTTCTGCGAAACGCATGGTATGCATCGCTCCGCCGTCAACTTCGCTTGCAATCAGAATCACGGCTTGCGCGTGTGCGGCCTGAAGCCGATCGCGTTGCACGAATGCCCACGGCGCAGCCGGTTCGTCCGGCATGCGTTCACTCGCGATCGAACCGCGCGCGGCAACGATCGCTTCTTCCAACTCTTTGTGCGACGGCGGGTACGTTGCGCCTAGCCCCGTCGCGACATACGCGAGCGTCGCATTGCCGCCTTCGAGCGCGCCGCGGTGCGCAGCCGCATCGACGCCATGAGCCAAACCGCTGATGACCGGTATGCCGCAGTCGCGCGCAATACCGTGCGCGAGCGCTTCAGCCGCGGGCGTTGCATCACGCGTGCCGACAATCGCAACGCCGCCTTGTGGCAGCGTGCCGCGTACGGCCAGAAATGCTGGGGCATCGTGCAGTTCGCTCAGTCGCTTGGGGAATTCGGCGTCGGTGTAAAACACCACACGGGCGCCGAGCCGGTGCAGGCGCGTTTCCGCTTCGCGCGCCAGGTGCCGCGCGTGCGCGACTTTCCGCGAGGAATCTTCAGCCAGCCATTCGGCAAGCGCGCCCTCCTGACCAAGCAGCAACGCGCGCCGGCGCCTGGCCGGCACATGCAAGAACGCCGCTGTCAAGAGCAGCTGATCCTGCGAGATTTCTCGCATAGTAGAGGCCGCTTCGCATCGCGAAGCATCCTCTCATGCCCCACGTAGAGATCGAACTAACCCCGCACACCAACATCCGGGAGCTGGTGGCGCAGTTGCCCATTGCCGCCGACGTGCTCCAGCGCTTCGGTCTGCACTGTTCCGGCTGCGGCGTGAACAAATACGAGACGATCGAGCAAGGCGCCAGCGCGCACGGTCTTCGCGTCGAGCCGATTGTCGCTGCGCTCACCCAAGCGCGCCTTTCAGGGTTCGTTCCGAACATCAGCAACGAAGATCGCACGCCGATGCGCCGCATGCCCGGTGCATTTCGCGGCCGCGCGCAGATCAAGCACATCGTGCCGATCATGTCGGGCAAGGGCGGCGTCGGAAAATCGCTGGTCACCGCACTCACCGCAATCGGATTGCGCCGGCGCAATTTGCATGTCGGCATCCTTGACGGCGACATCACCGGACCGTCGATTCCGAAATTGTTCGGGCTCTCGAAACCGCTGCTCATTGAAGCCGATCCGAATGCGCCGAAGACACCGCAAGGCAATCCGCAGCCGCTCATGGTTCCCGCGCAATCACGCAGCGCAATTGAAATTGTCAGTTCAAACTTGCTGACTGATAAGGAAGACACCGCGATGGTGTGGCGCGGCCCAATTGTCTCGGGCATTATCCGGCAGTTTTTCGAACAAGTCGTGTGGAGCGATCTCGATTTTCTGCTGATCGACCTGCCGCCGGGCACATCCGACGCGCCGCTGACAGTGCTGCAATCGCTCAACATCGATGGCGTTGTGCTGGTTACCATGCCTCAAGCGCTTGCCACGATGATCGTGCGCAAAGCCGCAAACCTCGTGCATCAACTCAAAAAACCAATCCTCGGCGTGGTAGAAAACATGTCATACTTCGTTGCACCCGACACGGGAACGAAGTATGAGATCTTCGGCCCGTCGTACGCGCACCGCGTTGCGGAGCTTGCTGAAGCGCCGGTTCTCGCACGCATGCCAATCGATCCGGAAAAAGCGCGCCTCGCCGACGAAGGCCGCGTTGACGAAATCGATGATCCGGTATGCGATCAGCTCGCGGAAGCGCTCATCGCCAGCGTGCAGTCGCACCCGAAGCAAAAAGAGACGATCTCGCTGATTTAGCGCTACGCGAACGCTGCGCTGATTCCGACTACGGCCATGCCGACAATGATCGTTGTCCAAAACGATGCGCCGGGCCGCGCCTGCGGATCTAACGACGACTTGATCAGCTGACGCTGCGCCTGCCAGAGGATTGCACTGAGCGCGACAGAGATAATCGCCACTGACGTCACCGTGCCATGAACGTTTGGTGCTCCGCGTACGATTGCGGTCGCGGCCGCGGCTTCAACGCCGAGGATGAAGCACTGCACGACGACTAGCATCCAAATGAATGGCCGGGGCGCAAACGATCGCGGCGTGCCGTCCCAATAGAACCCTAGCACGACGCGCTCGGGTAAACTCGAATACACGTTTGCCGTCTGGTTAGCCGTAAGCGCGATGATAAAGGCGGCAAGCAAACCGAAACCTAGCACCATCAGGCCGTCCTACCACCGCCGATCGGGCGAAGTTTCAGCGGCTCGAGGGTACGATGCATCCATGGCACCTCGAAAACGCAAGTGGTCCGCCAAGGTGACGCAGACCAGCGACGCGCTCGACCTCGAAGGCGGCGTTTTCAAAAAAGGCGATCCGAAGGCGATTGCGCGATCGTTGAAGCGCTCCGCCGAGCACAGCCATCGGCGTAAGGCCGAGCCGTTCCGTTCGGCGATGTCGATGCTGACGTTCTACATCAACCGCGCCGGCAAGAATCTGCCGAAACGCCAGCTGAACCGGCTCGAAAAAGCCAAGGACGAACTGCGCATGCTCTACGGCCGCGAACCGAAGCACGCGTAATTCACACCGCCGAGAAAACGCGTTTCCCTTCTTTCCACACCGCAAGCACGCAGCAATCAAACGCGCCGTCCTGTGCAAGCGGATCGCGATCGAGAATAACGAGGTCCGCCGCAAATCCAGGCGCGAGGCGACCGGTCCGATCTTCAACATGCCCCAGGCGCGCGACGTTGTAAGTGTACATCGTCACCGCTTCCTCGCGCGTTAAGCGCTCGCGCGGTTCGTGGTGCTCGACTGCGGCCTGGATGCCTTCGCTCGGCGAGAAGTTGCAGACGGGACTATCATCGCCACCGCACAGCACCGCGCCGGCGCGCTGTGCGCGACCCAGCGCGTTCATCGTGCGCATGCGTTCGGTGCCCAGGCGCACGTCATACATATTGCCGGCGCCACCCCAGAGCAGATCGAACTGCGGCTGCATCGAGAGATAAATGCCCATGCGCGCACAAGCCTCGATATGCTGCGTAGTGGCGATTTCGAAGTGTTCGATGAAGTGACGCGTGCCGCGCGTGCTTGGTTTTCCGCCGAGCACGCGCTCCCACGTCGCGATGCATTGTTCGATCGCGCGATCGCCAATCGCGTGCACTCCTGCGGAAATACCCAGCGATTCTGCGGTTGAGAAATACGCGTAGACTTCGTCGTCGCTGTATTTGAGCTCGCCGCGGCCGCCGGTCGTGACGAACGGTTGTGAGACCGCCGCGGTGCAGCTTCCTATGGAGCCATCGAGAAACACGTCCCCGCCGACGTATTTTAAGCCCAGTTCACTTGCGAGCTGCGCATCCGGTTCGCAGACTTTCGGATAGATGTGCAGGTCGGAAAGTTTGCGCAGTGCAGCAATTTCCTCGGCATACTGTTCTCGCGGGAAGCCGACGAGCTGCACGTGCAGATGCAAATAGCCGCGCGAAAGTGCGAGCTGACCGGCGCGCTGCTCGGCCTCGCGTTTGACTGTTTGCGGCATCATCGCCATGAAAGTCGATTGTGCGCGCCAGTTGGCTTCCAAAAACAGCTTGCCCGTCGGCTCACCCGCGCCGTTCATTTCGATGCCCTGCAGATCGCGCGGCAGGTTCAGTGCGGCGAATGTTTTCCTATTCACGATGCACGAATGTCCATCGACACGGACGAGCATTGCCATTACATCCGCTAAGTGTTGCTCAAGCGGTGCCGCATCGGCCGCGCGTCCATCGCTCCAAAAACTTTCATCGTATTGTCCGGCGAGCACGAACGGCGCTCGCGGAATGCGCGCAACGGCGGCCGCAAAATCGGCGTAACTGCGCGTTGCGCCCATGTAATATTCGTTTAGAAATAATCCCGTGTCGGTAAGGTGCACGTGGCCGTCGCCAAATGCCGGCAATACCGTGGCTCCGCCAAGGTCAATCGTTTCTACGCCCGCGCCGGCGTCGGCGGGGTTTAGTGAGGCGATCCGCGCGCCATCGAGTACGAGGCCATCGCTGCGGGAATAGGAACCGGAGAGCGGATCGAGCGCGTACACGCGGGCATTGGTCAAAACAATCATTCTGGACAACGGAGTACCATGAACCTACGCACGTTTCTTCCTGGAGTCGCAACGGGATTTGTGGCCGGCTATGCGGTGTATCGCGCCCTCGAAGCGTTCACACCGGTGCGGCCTGTGCTCGATCGTTCGGCACGGCGCTACGGCGCGCTGCGACGCGGTCTCATGCTGTCGGGCATTGCACGCTCACTTAGCGGGACCGCAACGGTCGCGTATGGCCCCGTCGGGCGATCGCTGGAAGATCTTACGAATCCGCTCCCGGTTTGGCTTCAGCCGTCCGCGCTTGCGGTCATTTGCGGCCTGCTCGATGTGGTGGTCGATGCGGGAACGAACTATGTCGAAGATTTCGCACTCGAGCGGCGGTTCGAACTGAGCGATCAATCGCTGCAATCGTGGGCGCTCGATCGCGTCAAGGAAGAAGCCATTGGTTTAGGCGTCGTTGCGATTTTGACGGGCGTGTTCGCGGCCGTCGTGCGCCGGTATCCGACGAAGTGGCCGATTATTGCGACCACCGGAACGTTGCCGCTCTTAGTGTTCGCCAACATCGCGATTCCGTTGTACGTCATGCCGCTGTTCAACAAATACACGCCGATCGAAGGTGAATCGGAGCTGCGGTTACGCGCGCTAGCGGACCGGCATGGTGTCGGCGATGCCGAGATTCTGCGCATGGATATGAGCAAACAGACGAAAAAGGCCAACGCCTTCGTGACGGGCATTGGGGGCACGCATCGCATCGTGGTTGGTGATACGCTTATCGAGAATTTCACGATGGACGAGATTGAGTTCGTGGTTGCGCACGAACTCGGACACTACGTTGCGCGCGATAGCTGGCGCATGATCGCCGCGGGCGAACTCGTCTCCACGATTGTGATGTTCGGTTCGTATGCACTACTGCGCGATCATTCGAAGAAGCGCGCGCAGAACGCGAGGACGCTGCTTCAGATTGCGTGGTGGAGTTCGCTGCTCACGCAGGCGATGCGCCCAGCGCTGAGCGCATTTTCACGCTCCCGTGAATGGGCTGCGGATCGCTTCGCCGTGCGCACCACGGCGGCGCCGCATGCCGGTGTCGCGGCGTTTACGCGACTGCGAGAGCAGAATCTCGCGGAAGATGAGCAACCGGCTTGGTATGAGTTTTTGTTTGCCAGTCACCCTTCGCTGCGGGCCCGGATTGCGGCGTTGGCTGCCTCACCGTGACACCTTAAGCTTGGTGCAGCCAAGACTGCATGTCGGCTTTTTGGGAGGCGTAGTCGCCGGTTGAGAGTTCGTGACGGAATTCGCCGAACGTGCCCGAGGCCTCGGCGAAGGCGTCGTGTTTGTGGATTGATTCGTAGTTGACTTGACTGGCGAAGATGAACGTGTCGTCGGGGAAATCGGCGTACATGTCGAGCGCGCTGAATAGGATTCCGCGCACGACGTCTTCCACGAACTTCGGATTGTGGTGCGCCTTGTTCACGACAAAGTATTCATCCGGGCGTTTGAGCAGATCGTACGTTTCGCTGGACATCGCCTGCTCGACGATCTCCACCAAGTCGTGCGCCCGAAGGGCTGAAGCGTACTCCGGCGCGGCGCCGATGAGAATACTGCCCTTTCCGCGTTGGTTGTGTGTCGCAACGGGAAGCGCATCGAGCGCGCGCCGCGCTTGTTCGTCCGAGAAGCCGGCTTCGAGCAGTTCGTGCAAACTATGCTCGCGCACCATGAGCTGCGCGCACGGGCATGCCGTCATACCCTCCGCCTCCACGCCGACGATCCGGCGCGTTCCCTCGCGAGATGCGTGGGCGATGCCGATCAGCGTATACGTTTCTTCGCTGCGCTTGCCGCTCACCGGCGTCCAGCGTTCAAGACCGAAATCCGCCTGCAAGCGTACGTCGGCGCGAACGGCATGCTGCGATGCAACGATTTCCTTTGCGATCGCTTCAGCGATCGATTCAATCGGCGCAGGTTTGGCGTGTGCAAGCACATCCAGCGCGGCTTCCTCGAGTAGTTCATTGAAGCGCGACATGTGCACGCCCGCTTTGTCAGGCGCGAGATCGGCCACCATGCTGAATTCGCCGTTGTACACGCGCGCAGCGCCGTCAACTTCCAAATGCAGCACGCGCCGCACGCGCGACACACCCACGCGCGAGAGCCCAAGGCGCACGTCCGGCGGCTCTTCTTGGCGGTTGGCTTGAAAGTGCAGCGAGCGCGCTAATTTCTTCGGCGCCGTCGTCTCATCGTGAGCAGAAGCGACGCCGTTGACAACCTGCGGCGCAATCTCCGCAAGCGGAATAGCATTGTAGAGCCGCTGGGCCAGATCGGGATGCACCCACTGCGGCGTCCAAAGCACGTCGATGTCGATGGGTCGCGCTGCCAGCTTGCGATTTGAATACCGGCCTACGGCAAGTTCCACATCGTGCGCAAATCCGCGAAATGCATCGAGATCCAGATCGGTGTCAAGCTCGGCCGCGATATTCAAAAACGCCGGACCCTGCGCACCGCCCGCCGCGGCGCTTTCATAAAATGACGATACCGCCTTCACGCGCGCTTTCGCGCGCAGCCGCTGAAGCGCGGCTAAAATATTCGCCTGGCGGTCGCCAAGATTCGATCCGATCCCGATGTAGAGTTGCACCAGGCGAGCCTTCGGCGCACGGCAAAGATGGTCCTCAAGAGCGGGGAATAAGCGGTACCAGAAAAGGAGACACGCATGTACGATGCGCGTAACGTCGGGACAATCGAACGCTGGTTCTGCGCTGGGGCCGGTGCCCTGCTCGTCGCATACGCGGTAAAACGGCGCGGTATCCCGGGTATTATCGGCGGCATCATCGGGGCTGACCTTATTCACCGTGCAGCAACGGGCTGGTGCCCCTTCTATAGCATTATCGGCATTGATACGGCGCAAGCCGAAGCGACCAACAACCCCAACGCAAGCGTTCCGTATGGACGCGGCGTGCGTGTCGAAGAGTCGATCACCGTCGCGCGGCCGGCACATGAGCTCTACGAGTTCTGGCGCAAACTCGAAACGCTGCCGCAGTTCATGCAGCATTTAGAGGAAGTGACCACGCTCACGGATACGCGCTCGCGTTGGCGCGCTCGCGCCCCTATCGGCAGCCGCGCAACATGGGAAGCCGAGATCATCAACGATATTCCGGGACAGCTCATCGGCTGGCGATCGCTTCCCGGCTCGGCAATCCATCACGCGGGTTCGGTACACTTCGATCGCCGCGACGGCCTCACCGAAGTGCGCGTCGTGCTCGAATATGCGCCGCCCGCGCGCTACTTCGGCGCCTCAATTGCACGCATTCTCGGTGAAGAGCCGCAGCGGCAAATCTCGAGCGACTTGCGGCGCTTCAAAGAAATCGTCGAGCGGGGAGAACACGCGAGTCTCTAAAACGCTCCGGCTGGCATTTGGTCATTCGCCGGCACTGTGCTTCGAAGATCCCGTAACCGTTTGGGCGCCCGCATCGTTTAGCGAGGCGCTCGCGGCGCTTCGCGCAGCAGAGATCGCCGTTCAGAACGGTTATTGGATCGCCGGGGCGTTCTCGTACGAATTTGGCGCGCTGCTCCACGGTGGACAGTCTCGCATACAGGCGCCGCTGCTCGTGCTTGGCGCGTTCGGCGAACCTGTCGAACGCCGGCTTGATGGCGCCCACGCATTTGAGCTTACAGCCCCAGTTTCGCGCGTATCGTCCGAAGATTACGAGCGCGCGATTTTGAGTATCGTCGACGCCATCGGCGCGGGCGAAGTGTATCAAGTGAACTACACCGTGCCATTCGATCTTGGTTTTCGCGGGGATCCGCAAGCGCTCTACGCGTTCCTCGGCGCACGCGCGCATGCACCGTACGCGTCGTATATGCAATTCGACGCACGATCGCTGGTCTCGCTTTCTCCCGAGCTGTTCTTGCGCTTCGACGGCGCACAGATCATTACCAAGCCGATGAAAGGCACCGCACCGCTCGACCGCTTGCACGAGCTTTCGTCCGAGAAAAACCGCGCGGAACATCTGATGATCGTGGATTTATTGCGGAACGATCTTCATCGCATCGCGGACCACGTTTGGGTCGATCCGCTGTTTGAAGTCGAACAGTACCCGACGTTTGCAACGATGACGTCGAGCGTTCACGCACGTCGCCGCACGCCGTTTGCGTTCGACGAAACGATGCTCGCGACGTTCCCATGCGGCAGCATTACCGGCGCGCCGAAGCGTGCGGCGATTCAGCACATCGCGCAGCTTGAGCGCGAACCGCGCGGCATGTATACCGGCAGCATCGGATTTCTTTCACCGGCGCGGAGCGGATGGTGGAACGTCGCCATCCGCACGCTGCAAATCAATACGGATGCCACGCGCGCTCGCTTCGATGCGGGCGGCGGCATTGTGTCCGATTCGTCGGCGCACTCGGAATGGCAAGAGATCCTCCTCAAAAGCGCGTTCTTGCGTTCCGCGTACGAAAATTTCGAATTACTCGAAACCGTCTCCCATGGCAGCGACGTCGATGCGCACCTGCGGCGGTTGCAAAACAGCGCACACGCATTCTCAATCCCGCTGGACTCCGCAGATCTGCGACGCGAGCTCACCACCCGGCTGCGCGGCGATACCATCGTCACTGCGCACGCGCGCGCTGCGCATTCGTACGTCACCACGCGCGCGGCGAACGCGCCGGATCTTCCCATCCCGATCTGCATTACGCCGGTGCGCGTAGCATCGGACGATCCGTTTCTGCGCCACAAAACAAACCGCCGCGAGAAGTTTCAGGCTGCTGCCGCTTATGCAAGCGAGCATTTTTGTTTTGACGGCTTGCTTCGCAACGAACGCGGTGAAATCACCGAAGGCGCACGAACCAATGTGTTCGCACGCATCGGCGGTGTACTCTATACGCCGTCGATTGAATGCGGCGTGCTGCCGGGAATTCTGCGCTCAAAGCTCGTATCGGGAGGTGATGCCATTGAGCGCGCGCTCGACCTGCGCGACCTGTTGTCGGCAACACAGGTGTATGTCGGCAACTCCGCCCGCGGCTTACTGCCCGCAAGGATCGTGATGACTCCAGAAACGCTGTATCCACTCGTGCTGCAACCAAAATTAACACCCGCAATTTGGGGCGGCCACGCGCTCGTTGAGCGCTTCGGCAAGAACGGCGATCCAAGCGCGAAGCTCGGCGAATCGTGGGAATGCTGGGATGAAAATCCCGTGACGAACGGCGCCTTTGCCGGACGCACTGTCGGCGATCTGCGCAAGGAGCTCGGGCCCGCGCTGCTCGGAGAGCTGGACGCTTCAACGATCTTTCCGATTCTGACGAAGATCATCGACGCGCAAGCCTCACTGTCGGTGCAAGTTCATCCGAACGATGCGTATGCGCAGCGCGTCGAGCATCAAGCCAACGGTAAAACCGAATGCTGGTATATCGTGGATGCCGCGCCCGGTGCGGAGCTCGTGATGGGTTGGGCACGCGATTCGTCGCGCGAAGAGTATGAACGGCGCGTTGCCGATGGTTCCCTCGGCGAGATTTTGCACCGCGTTCCCGTCAAACCGGGCCAAGCATTTTACATTCCCGCGGGAACGCTGCACGCAATCGGCGCGGGCATCGTCATTTTCGAAACGCAACAGGCCAGCGATCTCACCTACCGCATCTTCGACTGGAACCGCGTCGGCACCGATGGCAAGCCGCGCGAACTGCACGTGCAAAAGGCAGCCGACGTGCTCGACTACCGCGCTTCAACGGTTGAACCGGTCGAGCAACTCTCGTATGCATACGAAGGCTTCCAACGCACGGCGCTCATCGCGGACGAACATTTTTTGGTCGAACGCGTGCTCGCGAGCGAAACCGCGGCCACGATGCATACGCACCAGCGTCCGCTCGCAATCATGTCGCTCGAGGAGCCGCTACACTTGAGCTGTGAGGGCGGCGATGCCGAATTGCATCCATATCAAACGGCGCTCATTCCCGCCGGCGCGGTAGCCGTCGATATTCACACGGCTTCCGGCGTCGCACCGTTCCTTTGCGCTACGCCGCAGGTGTCAGCTGAAATGCTCCAGCAACGCTTTCAAGCAGCGGGCGTGGGACAAAGCGTGATTGCGTCGTTTTTAGCGCAGTTCCATGAAACGGCGCATGCGTGATCGCAGTTCCTCACCGGTAACAATCGCGTCGTTCGGCTCGAGGGCGCGCGGCTCCGCAACCAGCCGCGCGATATCCCAACGCTCCTCGGGTTTGGTTCCGAAGTAGCCATCCTGCAGCGCGGCCTCCGCGTGCGACATGACATGATCCGCATCGATCGGCACGCCATAGAAGCTTGCTAAGCGCGCACCGACCAGACATAACGCATCGATCAACGCCGGCGTAAGCGGATATTGCCCGAAGTCATCCGGCGCAGCGCCTTCCATCGCCATAATGGAGATGCCGGCCGCATAGGAGTTGCGGCCGCGCGTATGCGCGGTGTACGGATCGTCGGGGCGTTCGTAGACATTGCGCATGTTGCATCGGAGATCGCTAGTATTGGCGACGGCAATCTCGCCGTCGAGCGTTGCCACGCAGTAATGGTACGCCGGGAACACGGATTCGTAATCGTGCGCCGACCAATGCGTATAAATACGCTCGATCCGGCCTTCGGGGAAGTTTGGTTGCCACTGCGCGAGGCGCGCATACGGATAGTTCGCGATTCGTTGTTCAACAGGACGTTCTAACACAGGGGCTAATGATTCCACCGTGTTTGCGTCGGGTCTTGCACGCCGAAGCGGCGAATTGCTCCTCGGCGGCGTTCCATGCACGCAGCTCGCGGTAGAGTATGGAACGCCGCTCTTGGCACTCGATTACGATGCGCTCGATCAGGCTATCGAGGGTTTCGTCGACGCTTTTGGGCGTCGAGGTATAGAAATCGCGTATGCCGGAAAAGCGCTGCTGCTCGTCCACCTGGCCAGTCACCTCAAACATACGCCGCTTGGTCTGGATGTTTGTTCGCTCGGCGAACTGCTCACCGCCGAGCGTGCCACATTTCCGTCCGATCGCATCACGTTTCACGGCTGCGGAAAAACCGATGCGGAACTCGATGCCGCCCGAGAGCACCGCGTGGGACGCATCGTCGTCGACAACCTTGACGAATTGCGCCGTTTGGCTGCCGTCCCGACGGCGCAGCCGGTGTCCGTAGTGCTTCGAATCAATACGGCCATCGAAGCACACACGCACGAATACATCCACACCAGTGGGCAAGGATCCAAGTTCGGTTTCGACACCGCGGGATTACCGCACGCGCTCGATCTGCTCGCCAGCGCGCCACATCTCCAGTTTACCGGCCTTCACTCGCATATCGGCTCGCAAATTTACGAAGAGCGCAGTTTTGCCGCCAACGCGCAGGCGCTGATGGATACCGCCGCCTTCTGTGCGCGAAGCGGGCTGCGCACGCAGCATCTCATCGTTGGGGGCGGCTTCGGTATCCCGATGCGCCCCGAGAACGCAGATCGCATCGACATCGAAGCTGCGGCGAGTGCGATTGCCACAATGGTCAAGGGTGAAGCGCACGGCCGCGACCTGCCGCTGCCGCAGATCGGGATCGAACCCGGACGCGCGCTGATCGGCGCTGCCGGCGTTTCCCTGTATAGCGTGATGGCGGCGAAGCATCAATTCGGCAAGCCGTATGCGATTGTGGATGGCGGCGTCTACGAAAATCCGCGTCCGGCGCTCTACGATGCGTATCATCACACGATCTGCGCCTCGCGTACGAGTGAGGATGTCGTCGAAACCGTGGTCTGTGGACGCACGTGTGAGAACGATCGACTAGTAGACGCGATGCTTCCGAACGATTTGCACGCCGGCGATCTCGTCGCCATGTTTACCACCGGCGCGTACACGTACAGCATGGCCAGCAATTACAACAGGTTCGCAAAACCGGCGGTTGTCGCGGTGCGGCAGGGTTCGCACCGGCTCATCGCGCGCCGCGAAGACGACATGGATACTCTAAGGAACGATCTCGATGTATAGCTTTCTCGCACCACTTCTCGCAGCCATCATCTACGGTGCGCCTACAACGCCCGTACCGTCTCCGACGCCGACGATGCCGCCGGTCCCGGCCCCCGGCGGGAATGCGTGGACTGCATCGCAGATCGCGCTCATGCAGCGGCGAATGGATACATTGCTGCACGCGCCGACGTTACGCGGTACGCAGATTGGTTTCTACGCCATCGATACGATGCGCCACACAGCACTCTTTCAGCGCAACGTCGACGAAGATTTCATGCCCGCGTCGAACTTCAAACTCCTCGTCGGTTCAACGGCCGTGCAGAAACTCGGTGCGCATTTTGCGTTCACGACGCGCGTGCTGCGTGAGGGTTCAACGCTTTACTTGCGCGGCGGCGGCGACGCATTGCTCAGCGCGCAAGATCTGGACGACGCTGCAAAGGCGATAGCGCAGCAGGGAATCATGTCCGTCGACGATGTCGTCACCGACGCGTCACACTTTGATAGCCAAGCCTACGGTTACGGATGGTCGTGGGACGATCTTCCGTATTACTATGCGCCGGTTGTCACGGCACTCGAACTCGAAGACGGCATCGTCAACGTTACGATGATCCCGGGAGCGTCCGTCGGCGCGCCAATCGATCTGCGCGTGTGGCCGCAGTCGAGCGCGTACACGATTGACAATCGCATCACAACAGGTCCGCCCAAGTCGAAGGACACCTCCGACATCGTGCGGCCGTGGAACGCATTTCAAACAATCGAGCTCACCGGATCGTATCCGCTTGGAGCAAAGGAATCCGGCAATATCGTCCCCGCCGTTCCCGATCCCGAAGCTTTTGCGGGCGATGTCTTTGTGCGCGTGCTTCGAGCGCACGGCGTTGCGGTAAACGGAACGCTGCGCAAAGGACGCGCCCCGGCCTCAGCGCAAGCGGTATGGCAACACCAAGGATCCCTCATGCCGCAATTGCTTCAGCAATTCTGGTACCCTAGCGACAATCTGGTCGGCGAAGTCTTGCTCAAAGAGCTCGGTGTCGCACAAGCGGGTGAACCGGGCATGGACGACAACGGTAAAATCGCGGAGACGGCGTTCTTGCGCGCCGCCGGCGTCGATCCGGCGACGGTCACGATCGGCGATGGTTCGGGACTCTCGCAATACAACCGCATCACGCCGCGCGATTTCGTGCAAATTCTTCAATACGATTGGAACGGTCCCAATCGCAACCTGATTTTAAACGCGCTTCCGATCTCCGGTCGGCGGGGCACGTTGGGCAAAGCCTATCTTGGCACGCCGGCTCAGGATAAAGTGTTCGCAAAAACCGGCAGCATCAACCACGTGCGCACACTTTCAGGCTACGTGCAAACACGCACGCACGGCCCGGTGACGTTCTCGCTGCTCTTCAATCAGTGGATGGGCGAAGATCAACCGACGGGCGCCACGGATTTGGCAAAGGTACGCGCCGCAATTATGTCGGAACTCGCAATCCAATAATGCTTGGCGAACATTTCGAACGCGAGATCCGCGAGCAGCCCGACGTGTGGCGCGCCATCGCGAACTCCGACAAAGCGGAGCGGCTTGCGCACGCGATCCGCGAACGAGATGTCGTCCTGCTGGGAAGCGGAAGTTCATTGTTCATCGCGCAACTCGGCGCGCTTGCGCTGCGCAGGCGTGGACTGCGCGCGCACGCGCTTGCCGCAACCGAAGCGCCACTGGACAATGCGGCGTACCGCAACGCAATCGTGATCGCCGTTTCGCAAAGCGGGCGTTCCGCCGATTTACTCTGCGCGCTCGACATACTGGCACCGCGCGAACTCATTGCACTGACCAATACCGCAGAGTCGCCGCTCAGCGAACGCGCAAACCTCACCATCGATCTGGGCGCCGGTGTTGAAAGAGCCGTCCCTGCAACGAAAAGCGTTACTGCAACCGCCGCGGTCTTGCTTTGGGCTGCGGGCTTGCTCGCGTCCAGCGCTCACGTACGCAACGCGCACACGCTCACTGAGACGGCCGAGGATGTGCGCAGCTGGCTCGACGGCACGGACGTCGAGGAGGTCCGCATCGCGGCGCAGCGCATCGCCCGCCGACGCAGCGTGATCGTGGTCGGCGCGGGCTACGGCGTCCCGATTGCCAACGAGTTCGCTTTAAAACTGAAGGAAGCCAGCTACATCCACGCCGAGGGATTCTCGGCGGGCGAGTTCCGCCACGGCAGCGCCGCCATGCTAGACCCCGGCTGCGCGATCGTTGGCATCGTCGATGAAGTCTCGCGTGACGTCGTCAACCGCCCGATGCTCGAAGCGGTGCAGGCGGAAGCGATCCGGTACGTGGTCGGCGGTCATCTGGGCGATGTTCCGCTGCTGGGTCCGGTCGTTGGTATTGCGTTCAACACACTGGCGTGGCTCGTCGCCGGCCAGATGCTGGCGCTCTTCGTAGGACGGGCACGTTACGTTGAGAGCGATGCGCCGCGCGGACTATCAAAAGCGATGGTGTAAGGCGCAGGAAAAGCGCCCTTTAATCGTACATTAACCTTAATTAAGCGACGAGCGCGGGACCGCGCCGGTCGCTTTTCTTTTGTCCGGCGGCCGAGCTCGGGATGCTTGGGATGCAACGAGTGAGCCGCCTTGTGGAGAAACGTATGCTACTTCAAATATTCCGAAGGGCGGCACTCGGCAGCGTTGTGCTTGCTCTCGCGTTTGTGTTCGCCTGTGTGCTGCCCGCGTACGCCGGTACGACGGGTTCGATTGCCGGCACCGTAACCGACACAAACAACAAGGCCCTGTCAGGTGTCGTAGTCACGGCTACGGCTCCCTCGGGAACCTTATCTGCGACGACCGACGCGCGCGGCTTCTATAATATTCCAAACTTGCTTCCCGACACGTACACCGTGTCGTTCGCGCGTAGCGGCTATCAAGCGCAGCCCGTCGCTGGTGTCGTCGTTTACGCGGACCAGACGTTTACGGTGAACAGCACGATGCAAGCTTCACTGAGGACGATTGCATCGGTGCGCGCGCGTTCCGCTTCGAACCTCGTGCAGCCGGGCCAGACTGCCGACGTGTACAATCTCTCGTCAACGCAGTTCCAGGCAGCACAGGGAGGCGACAACCTTCACAAGACCCTGTATCAATATCTGCAATCCGTCCCGGGCGTTACGATCCTGGGCGCGGGCGGCGTTCCACGTATTCGTGGCGGCAACTCGACGGGTGTGAATTACGAGCTCGACGGTGTACCGATCAACGATCGCCTCACGGGCCTTTTCACGACGAATCTTTCAAACCTCGGCGTGAATTCCGTCGAGCTGTATACCGGCGGCTATAACGCGCGGTACGGCCACGCGGCGCAAGGCGTGATCAACAGCACGATCAAGACCGGAACATATCCGGGATTCACAACTGCTTCGGTCGGGTTTACGAGTCCGAACTACAATCATGCTCTTACGATCGAGCACGGCGGCGCAACACCCGACGGCCGCTTCACGTACTATGTTGGCTTCGACGGCGTCAATTCCGCCAACGCCTATGCGAATGGACACACGTTCCCAAACGTGGCGTTGTTCGGCGATGACTACTTCGCGCCGGATGTCTACACGCGCGATATGATTGCGAACTTCCACTATAAGCCCAGTAACCGCGACGATATTCAGCTGCTTGTGCAAAACGGTTATGGACGGTTTTCGTTCGACTATCTTTTGACAGGCCCGTACCAGCCGATGCAGATCATTCCGTGCCAAGGCGTTGTGGTTGGACCAGGATACACGGTCACGAACGGCGGCACGTCGGTTAGCGGCCAGCCGTGCGTTGTCGGTGGAACGCCAACGGGCTTACAGTTCGTTCCCGTGTCGCCGTACGATGCGGATAATTATCTGCACTACTCGGGAATCGGAAAATTCCAGTGGAATCACAACTTCAATGAAAATCTTTTTGGAAGCTTCCGGCTCGTAGAAAACTTCAATCAGTACATCTTCCAGCAGCCGTACGACACGCCAAACTGGGGAAGCGCGCTAAACAACACCAATGGTGCGTGGGGTGCGAGCGGCATCTACGACCTGGGTCCGCCGATCACAACCGGCACGCCGGCGCTCGGTGGCGGCAACGACTTGGGCGCAGAAGACTTCTACGGCGATCGCCGTTCCAACATTTGGGTTGGATCCTACGATCTCACCTGGACGCCGAACGCGACGACACAGGTCTACGGTGGCGTATCGTACGAGTACGATCGCGATATGCAAGCGTATTACGATCGTGAAGGCGAGTACAATCCGTTCGGCAGCGCGTTCAACGCAGACGGATCCTGGCCTTTCAACACCTTGCTGGTCGATTATCCTTTGACGCTTCCGTCCTTTTACGGCGGCATGAAGAAAACCATGGGTAAGTGGACGGTAGAGCCCGGACTGCGGTACGAACACGAAGACTACCACATTCCCTATAAGCAAACGCTTCCACTAATCAACGGCGTGCCGGGGCACACCGGCGGATCGTACGGTCTTTCAGCGTGGGAGCCGCGCCTGGCGCTGGCGTACGCCGTCGATCCGAACACCGTGCTGCGCGGATCTTACACCATCACATCGTCGTTCGTTCCGGCAGCCTACATGTTCAACAATTCGCCGAACGGCACGAACACGTATTCCGGCCGTATCGAAAACCCGTACGATCCGCGAACGAGCACGATTTACCCGGAGATCGACAACAATGCGGACTTGTCGATCGAACATGCGTTTAACGATGGCCGTACGTCGCTGCGCATCTCGCCGTACTATCACCAGGCGCGGAATACGCTCTCGTTCTACAAGAACTACACGATCGTAAACGGCGTCGTTTCGACGCACGGTCCAAGCCTTTTGAAAACGGACGGCGTCAACAAAAACTTCGGCATTGAGTTAGGCCTGAACCATCTGGAACAGGGAACCAACGCCTTGTCGTGGTTCTTGTCGGGTACGTACGAAAACTCGTGGTCCTCGTCGCAAACGCTGACAACCGCTGTAACGAACTTCAGCAACTTGTCAGCGTTCCTCTTGAACCACACGTTATACCATCCGGCGGGAAATCCACCGCTCACAATGTCGTTTACTGCGGATGTGAAGCGGGACCGCTGGCACGTGGATCCCTACGTACTTTGGCAGTGCTGTGCATGGTACAACGTCTTCGGCAGCGATGTCCCGACAAAGTGGCCCGGCGGCATACTCGATACGAAGCCGCACCAAGCACCAGGTTACTGGTGGACGCAGCTGTCGGTAGCGTATGACTTAGGGCCGCAAAAGAACTTCCGGCTCGGCGTACTCGTGCAGAATTTGAACAACATTCTCCGTGGACCAATACCAGGCAAAAATGGGTGTTATAACAGTGCGAACCCCGTGTGCGCCGCGGGCGGCGTCTCGGATAATTTCCTGGAGCAATATGCACCGGGGGAATTGCCGAACACACAATGGGTCAACTATCCCGATACTCAGCAGCCGCGCTCGGTTGAAGTGTTCTTGACGGTTCGTCAGTAACACCTCGAACCAACGCAAAAAAGAGGGCGATGCAAGGAGCATCGCTCTCTTTTTTTGTCGAAGAGAAGCGCATGTACGTCTTGCTGCCGCTGTTTTTTTCTGCCTTCGTTGCGCAAGCAACGCCGTCGCCCGTGCCAAATCCCTCGCCGACACCGGAGCGCATCGTCTATTTCGGCAAGCCCGCAACGTCGTTTCGTGTTGAGCGCCGGATTCTGGGCTTTGATGCCGATGGGAATGCGCGATGGCTGCTGATCGCGCATTACTTCGATGCGCAGGGGCAGCGTACGCGCATCATGGCCAACAGCGATTTGGATTGGCTTTCCAAAGACGGCTACGTGCAATGGCAGACGCGTCTTGCATATGGCCAGCCGGCAGCGATTTTGAAGACGCATAAAGACGGGGTGCTGACGCTGACGGTGCGCTCGAACAAACCCAAACTCGGCAGCATGACGTTCCACACCGATACGCGCACGTGGTCTGGATCGCGGGTGGTCGCGCAAGCGATTGGGCCGCACATGGTGCAAGTCGGATGGTTTCCGCAAGAAAGTATTAGCGCGCGGATCGTGCGGATTGATGGGACAGGCGCGCGCAAAACCGTTGCAGTTATCGCGGGCCCCAGTTCTACCTTCCGAGATGCGAAAGTGCAGCCCGGCAAACATTACCGCTACGTCGTGTACCGCAGCGACAAGGTGCCGGTCGCAACAAACGCCGTTCTTACGCCGGCGACGCCGCCCGTGACGAGCATCTCAAACGCGGCAGGCAAAGCGATGTGGTTGTACTTTACGGCCAATCCGATCGATGAGATCTACTTCAAACATTTGGATCCGCAGAAGATCGTCGACCAAGCGGTGCGCGCGGGCTTGCATTACGTCGAGCTGCGGACGGCGTATGGCGCGTATTGGGAAATCACGCCTGAAGCAAAACCTACGGTTGACGCGATTATCGACGGCCTTGCGGCGCACGGCATCGGGACCATTGGCTGGACCGTTCCGCGCGATACGATGTGGGACGACGTGGCTGCATCCGTGCGCACGGCATATTACCGCACGGCGAAAGGAACTCGATTCACCGGCGTTGCGATCGATCTCGAGCGCGGTGAAGAATTCTTTGGTGACGATCCCAACGGCTTGAACGGCCTATGGATATACGCGCAGTACTTGCGCCAAGCGCTGGGACCAAACTATCTGATTGTCTCGACGATTGAAGATCCATATTTAGAGCATCTCGATAACACGAAGTATCCGTATCCGCAAATCGCGCGGTTTAGCGACGTCCTTCAGCCGATGTCGTATTGGCGCATGATGCGGCGTAAACCCACGACGCCGGATCAGGTACGCACGCTGCTCAAAGGCTCTTACGATCGCACGTTAGCGTTGTCCGGACGGCGCTTGCCGGTGAGCATCGGCGGACAAACGGATGCAGAAGGCCCAAACGGTTTTCCGCCTGCTGACGAAATCACGGCCTCACTAGACATTAGCAAACAACTCGGCGCGATTGGCGAGTGCTTCTTTGCGTGGGATCATACGCAAGACTATCAGTGGGACGCGATTGCCAATTATAAGTGGTAACTAGCATAGATTGGCCACATTTGTAACGCGGCGGTTGTTCCTGGCGATTCCGACACTCATTGGAATCACGCTGCTGACATTCGGACTGATTCATGTAGCACCGGGCGGCCCGGTGACGGCGCTTGCTGGTGAGAAAGCAACACCCGCTCAGGTAGCTGCGCTTACGCATCAACTGGGCTTAGATCGGCCGTGGCCGGTTCAATATGCAGCGTGGGCCGGCGCGTTGCTGCATGGGAACCTTGGCTTTTCGTACGCGACGCAGCAGCCCGTGACGGCCCTCATCGCAAGCCGCCTGCCGCAAACGCTACTGCTCATGCTGTTCGCCATCGTTATTTCCATCGTCATTGCGATACCGCTTGGCGTGTATCAGGCATACAGGTACGGGTCTCGATTCGATCGCGCTGCGAGCATCGGCGTTTTCGTTGCATGGTCCATGCCGACGTTCTGGTTTGGAACGCTGCTCATTGCGCTCTTCGCGGTCACGCTGCGTTGGTCGCCCGTGGGTGGCCTCCAGACGATTGACACCGCTTCGTTCGATCTGCGCTCGCGTGTGGCTCATTTGATTCTACCGGGGCTGACGCTGGCAATCGTTTCGGTTGGAAGCTGGAGCCGCTATGTGCGCAATTCGATGGTCGAACAACTGCGCGAGGATTACGTTCGCACCGCGATTGCGAAGGGATTGTCTACGCGAACGGTGCTTTTTCGGCACGCGCTGCGCAACGGATTGATTCCTTTCATTACGTTGCTTGGTAGTACGCTGCCCGCTTTGTTCGGCGGTGCCATCATCACTGAACAAATCTTCGCATATCCGGGAATGGGGCAATTGTACTGGCAGTCAGCGATCAATCGCGATTATCCCACGCTACTCGGTATGGCGGTTTTTACGGGCATCCTCGTGATCCTCGGAAACTTGCTGTCGGATGTTCTGTATGCGGTGGTAGATCCGCGGGTGCGTTATGATTGAGCGCGCGAGCGCGGTGTGGCTCATCGGGATTGTCGCGCTTTGCGTGCTGGCGCCGATGGTATCGCACCTTGATGCGCAGCACGTTGACGTTACGCAAGCATATGCAGCTCCCGGTGCGCGACATCTGCTCGGCACCGATGGCTTGGGACGCGACGAATTCGCGCGACTGCTGGTCGGCGGCCGGATTTCGCTGTTGGTCGGAGCGGTTGCCGCGCTTGTCGCAATGATTGCCGGTACGCTGTATGGGTCGGTCAGCGGCTTCTACGGCGGATGGCTGGACACGCTATTTATGCGCATCGTCGACATTCTGCTGAGCGTGCCGACGCTATTTTTGTTGTTGTTCCTGGCGGAGTTGTTCCATGGGAGTCTGGTGATGCTGATTGCGGTCATTGGATTGACGTCGTGGCTTGGGCCGGCGCGTTTGGTGCGCGGCGATGTGCTCACGCTCAAACAACGGCTGTACGTTGAAGCCGCGCGCGCGGGCGGCGCGAGTGAGACGCGTGTGCTGTTCCGGCACGTGTTGCCGAATGCGGTTGGGACGATCATCACGACGACGACGTTTACCGTTGCAACCTCGATGCTGGCGGAGACGGCGCTCTCGTATTTGGGCATCGGGGTGCGCGCCCCGAATCCGTCGTGGGGGAATTTGCTCTCGCAGGCACAGAGCGATATTTTTGCCGGCGCATGGTGGCTGATTTTGCCGCCGGGCTTTGCGATTTTGTTGACGGTATGTTCGCTGAACTTTTTGGGCGATTGGTTGCGGGAGCGGGGTGCAGCGTGAAGCGCGCCTCGATACTTCGCCCGTGGTTCGATACCTCACCATGACACGCCGATGCCGCAGCGTGACGCGTCGATACCTCGCCATGGCACTTTTGGCGGTGGTGCCTATGAGCTGTGGTGCGAGAGCGGCGGAGACGCGCGATCGGGATATGATCGTTGCCGGGTGGATTGCCGGTCCGGATAGTTTTAATCCGGTTGCTTATATCGGCAGTGCGGCGCACATGATGTACCAGCAGATTTTTACGCCGCTGGTTGATGTTCCCGGAACGTTAAAGCCTCGGTGGTCAACGAGTCTAGCACAACGCGTTGATATTACCGATGGCGGACGGCGATATGTGCTGCATATTAGGCGCGGCGCAAAATGGACCGACGGCAAACCGGTTGATGTCAACGATGTTGTCTTCTCCCTCAAGCTGGGTGCCAACCCGGGGTTGATTAGCGGATTCAGCAGTGATTTTACGCTTATGCAATCGGTGCGTGCGCTCGACGCGCAGACCGTTGAGCTGCGGCTTTCAAAACCGTCGCCGCCATTTCTTATCAACGCACTGGGTGAGACATTTCCGCTGCCGGCGCATGTGCTCGCAAAGTACCCGCCGGAGTCGCCGCAGGAAGCTGCCTTTGTCAACGCCGATGCGCAGTTTGCGCAGCATCCCGTTACAGATGGACCTTTTCGAATGCTTCGCAATATTCCGCAAGCGTACACGATCCTGGAACGGGATCCGAACTACTGGGGGCGCCCCTCTCACATTGCGCGCTTTGCCTTCCGGGTCTATCCGCAGCAAGACTCACTGTATGCCGCCGTAGATGCCGGCGAAATCGACCTAACCGACATTCCGCCGAACCTCTGGCGCATTCATAACCGTTTGCGCGGCGATCACAAATTCATTAACTGGCCTTGGAACGTCACATTCATCCTCTTGCCGAATTATCGCGACAGGTCGATCCCTTTCATGCACGATCCGCGGGTCAAGCAAGCGATGATGTACGCTATCGACCGGCGTTTCATCACGCAAGGCATCATGAGCGGGCAAGCCGACATCCTCAACGGCCCCGTGCCCTCATTCTCGCCATACTACGATCCGCGCGTGCAGAAATATTCGTACGATCTCGCTAAGGCGCGCGCGCTGCTCGACGCTGCCGGTTGGCACGTGAGCGGCGGCGCGCGCCGCAAGAACGGTGTGACGCTGCGCATTACACTCAAAACCGGTGGCGCAACGGACGCGGTCGCTGCGAACATCGCTGAACTGCTCCAGGCAAATTTCAAAGCGGCAGGCATCGACTGCGTGCTTGAAAATGAAGAAATTCAAACCTTCTTCGAAGACTTGCACGCAAGCCGCTTTCAAATAGCACTACGCGGCATCATTTTGCCGGCGTACCCCGACGATTACAAATTCTACGATTCGACGCAGATACGCGCAAACGGCGGCTACAACTACGGCTTCTTCTCCGATCCGCAAATCGATGCGGCCATCGAACAAGCGCGTACCGCTCCGTCGCGAGCGGCAGCACGCGCTGCGCTCGACCGCTACCAAGAGCAGGCAAGCCGGATTTTGCCGGTGCTCTACCTTTATTCCAACCGCCTCGGCGCCGTCGTGCCGACGGGGTTGTCGGGCTACGACCTCGATCCGCTCGCGCCTGCTGCGCTGCCGATGGGCCTGCAGTTCTGGAAAATGCATCCGACCGCGCGCGCCGCGCGTTCATAAAGTACATGGAAACGCAAACGACGCAGATTGCTACCTTTGCCGCCGGCTGTTTTTGGGGCGTGGAAGCCGCGTTCCGGCAAGTGCCGGGCGTGCTCGATGCCGTCAGCGGCTACACCGGCGGTCAACTCGAAAACCCGACGTACAAGCAAGTATGCTCGGATAAAACCGGTCATGCCGAGGCGGTGGAAGTAACGTTCGATCCGTCGCGCGTCTCGTACGAGAAGCTGCTCGACATTTTCTGGCAGATCCACGACCCGACCACGCGCAATCGTCAGGGCCCTGACGTCGGTTCGCAGTATCGTTCCGCAATATTCGTTCATACGCCGGAACAGCGCGCTGCCGCAAACGCATCGCTCCAACGCGAGCAGCAGAATCAATCGCGCCCAATCGTGACGGAAATCGTCGATGCCGCCACGTTCTATCCGGCTGAAGACTATCACCAGCGCTACTTTGAAAAGAACGGGCATGCCGCATGCCACATTCAACTGTGACGCGGCGCAGCTGGATCGCAGGCATGGCGGCGGTCACGGGCGCCGCCGTGCTGCTTCGCGGACGCGCGCATAGCGCGACGCCCGACGACGCGCACTGGCGTAAAGTGCTCACGCCCGAGCAGTATCACATTCTGCGCGAGAGCGGAACGGAGCCGCCATTCAGCAGCGCGCTTCTGAACGAACATCGCGATGGAACGTATTTTTGCGTAGCGTGTAATCTCGCGCTGTTCTCCTCGAAGACGAAGTACGATTCGGGCGAAGGTTGGCCAAGCTTCTGGCGCCCGCTGCCGCATGCGCTCGGCACACATTCGGATCATGAGTTGATCGAGGAACGCACCGAGGTGCACTGCGCGCGCTGCCGCGGCCATTTAGGGCATGTTTTTGACGACGGGCCCAAGCCGACGGGGCTGCGCTATTGCATCGACGGCGTGGCG
>CAZERJ010000019.1:0-38220 GCA_964514445.1 uncultured bacterium
CGCGAGCGCTACGATCCCGAAGACGTATCCACACGTTTCCACAAGTGGCTCACCGACTACACGAAGAAAAGAACGCGCGTGCCCGATTTGGAGACGTTTGCGAATTCGCGCGGCTTCAAGCGCAAGGGCGGCGAGGTTGACTTGCACAACGCCGCACAATCGTACATCAAGGATTTCAACGACGGAAAATTTGGACGCATCACTCTCGAACCGGCCGCCCTCGATGACACCCAAAGCGCGTAAGAAAAAGAACGCTTACGAACGCGAACGGCGCCGCCTGCACCGCATTCATTGCTTCGAGAATGCGGCGCGGGAGAAAGGCTTCGTGTACATCGGCGGCATCGACGAAGTGGGCCGCGGTCCGCTTGCCGGGCCGGTCGTTGCCGCATGCGTTGTGTCGGCCGAGCCGCTGATGATTCGCGGCCTCAACGATTCCAAACAAGTGCCGCCCGAACTGCGCGTTGAGCTTGACGCCACCATCAAGAAGCGCTGCATCGCCTGGAGCGTCGGCGTTGCAAGTGTGGCCGAGATCGACAAACTGAACATTTATTGGGCGAGCGTCCTAGCAATGGAACGCGCGATTGCGGCCCTGCATACGCCACCCGAGTATTTGATCACCGACGCCGTGCGCATTAAATCGTTTCCGGGTGCGCAAGAACCGCTGATCAAGGGTGACGCTCGAAGCGCGATTGTCGCTGCCGCTTCGATCGTTGCAAAGGTGCACCGCGACGCACTCATGGTTGAGTTGCACGCCGCAGAGCCGCGCTACGGGTTTGCCGACCATAAAGGCTACTCGACGCCGGAGCATATCCGCGCGCTCAAAGAGCACGGTCCCTGTTCGCACCACCGTTCGGGATGGTGGCGCGTGCGCGAGGCGCAGCTGGCGTTCAACCTGGACGCCTCGGGAGCGCCGGTTGCGGCACCATAACGGCCTTAAGGGCAGCGGCGGCGAAGAACGCGCCGCGATGTATCTCGCCCAGGCCGGCTTAGAAATCGTTGGTCGAAACGTGCGCCTTCCCGGCGGCGAAATTGACCTTGTCTGCCGCGAAGGCAACACGCTGGTTTTCATCGAGGTGAAGGCGCGCTGGAGCAATCGCTTCGGCACCGCGCTTTCCGCGGTCGATGCCAACAAACGGCGCACGCTTCGCTTGATTGCCGCAGATTACGCGCAGATCGTCGCGCCTAACATGCCTTTTCGTTTTGACGTGGTCGCCATGGACGGCGCGCGCATATCACACTACAGAAACGCCTTTTAACATGGATACGTTTATCGGCCGCACCCTTGGCGGACGTTATGAAATTCGAGAGCTGATCGGACGCGGAGGAACGGCCGATACGTACCGCGCGCAAGACAAGCTTTTGGATCGCGACGTTGCGGTTAAAGTGCTGATCGATCGTTCGGACGACATCAACAACCGCTTCATCCGTGAAGCGCAGGCGATGGCCAAGCTCAACCATCCCAATATCGTGCAAGTCTTCGATGTCGGGCAAGAGTCGGGTATCTCGTACATCGTCATGGAACTCGTGCGGGGAAAAACGCTGCGCGATTTGGAAGGCGGATCGCTCTCCTACCGGCAGGCGCTCACATATTTAATAGAGATTCTTGAAGCGCTCTCGTACGCGCACGAAGCGGGAACGATCCACCGCGACATCAAGCCCTCGAACGTGATGATCGACGACGAGAGTAAGAAAGTCAAAGTCATGGACTTCGGCCTTGCGCGCCGGACCAGCGACATGACGCAGACGACGCGCACCGGACAGATCGTCGGTACGATCGGTTATCTTGCGCCGGAGCGATTCCTGAGCAAACCCGCCGACAGCCGTAGCGATCTCTATTCGGTCGGTGTGGTTATGTACGAAATTTTCACCGGCACCGTGCCGTTTCGCAACGACAAGGACGATTTGGTCGCTACGATTTTCTCGCACGTGCACGACAACCCGACGCCGCCGCACGAGATCAACCGTAACATCCCCGAATCGCTCGAACGCGTCATTATGCGCGCCATCGACAAAGAACCGAACAAACGCTATCAGAGCGCGCGCGAGTACATCACCGATCTGCAAGCGCTGCTCGCGCCGCCGAGCGCCGTCAAACGCGCGCCGCAGGAGCGCCGCACCGAAACCGTTCCGAATACCGAACTGCGACGCGCCCTCGACCGGGCGCTGGCGCCTGCGCGCAACCGCAACGACGCATACGAGGCGGTGCTCAAAGGTATGCTCGCGACGCGCCGGCGCAAATACGATGAGGCGCGCGTCAACTTTATGTCGGCGCTGCAAGAACTGACCGTGGCCGATAACCGCTTGGAGTACGCGAAAACTGCGCTCAAGTACGGCACGATGATCTTACAGAAAGCCTCCGACGGCCTGCGCGAACGCGAAGAGCTTCGCGACGGCGTGCACAAGCTGAACGAGGCGCTCGAAGTTTTTCGCGACTACGATCTCGCCGAACAAATGAGCGAGGCGGAATACCTGATCAACGCGCTGGAGCGGACGGCCATCGGCTATTAGCCCATGAGCGAGCAGAAGCAACCGGCACTTCGGCGTGCCGTCACGCCCTGGGGTTCATTCGCCTGGGGTTATTCCGATGTGGGCGCGGACATTTTCATTGGTCTGGGCCTGGTCTTAGCGTATGCCGCCGGCGCATCGAACGTAGCGTTTCTTTTTGCGGGAGCCGTCTACATTTGCATCGGGCTTGCATATACCGAACTGGCGGCTGCGTATCCGGTCGCCGGCGGCGGTCAGTATTTCGTGATGCGCGGGCTTGGCGATTTCTTCGGGTTTGTCGCGGGCTGGGCAGTGCTGCTGGATTTTACGATCGATATCACGCTCTTTGCGTGGTCGTGCGTAGATTATCTCTCGCAACTGCTTCCGGTGCTCACCACGTCGGTGCACCCATGGCTGCATTTCGCGGTGACGTTTTTACTGATCGCGTCGCTGGCGCTGCTCAATATTTTCGGCGTGCGCGAAAGCACAGCGTTTCAAGGGTTGGTGAGCGCGGTAGACGTGCTTAGCGAAACGTTAATCTTATGCTTCGGTTTTCTCTTTGCGTTTGACCCGCAGCTGCTCGTGCACACGATGCAAATAGCGTGGCCAGGAGCGTTCGCGCTGATGAATGGTGTCTCGCTTGCCATTATTTCGTTCGTCGGCCTCGAATCGATTTCGCAAGCGGCGCAAGAGACGCAGCGCCCTGCCTCGGTGATCCCACGCACGTCGATTTCACTAATTCTGACGATTCTGATCTTTGCGCTGGGCTATTCGAACCTCGCGCTCGGCATGCATCCGTGGCACCACATTACGCAGAATGGCCATCCGATCGCGTTTTGGCAACTGTTCCCGAATAACGGCGATAATCAGGGCAAAGGCGTGGCGCTGCTGGCAGAACAGGTGCCGTTTTGGGGTGCGCTTGCGCATTATTATGTGCCGCTTTTAGGCGCAATCTTGCTGCTTATCTCGAGCAACTCCGGCGTGTTCGGCAGCTCGCGCATCGCCTACGCGATGAGCAGCGCGACCCTTCTGCCGTCGATGTTCAAACGCGTTCACGCGCGATTCCGTACGCCGATGGTCTCTATTATTACGTTCTGCTCGCTCGCCGTCGTGGAGCTGATCTTCGCCGCTCTGCCGGGCTTGGATCATGGTGCGCGCGCGCTCTACGCCCGGTTCTTTCATGGCGAAGACGGCATTACGTTCTTGGGCGACTTGTACGCGTTCGGTGCGGCAATGAGCTACTCGTTCGTGTTTATTGCGCTCATCGCACTGCGGTTATTCGATCCCCTGAGCCCGCGAAAATTTAAAATGCCGCTCAACATCCCGATGCGCCTGCGAGGCATGCGCGTGGAATTTCCGATCATCGGGCTGCTCGGATTCTTCGGCATTTTGGCCATTCTCGTCTTCACATTGCTCACGCACGACATCGGCCGCGTTGCGGGCCCGTCGTGGGTGATCTGCGGCATCGTGTGTTACACGATCTACCGCCGAGTCCACGGCTATCCAGTCTTTCGCTCACGCCCGAACGATTGGAGAACCGCGCAGGTCGACATCTTACGCAACGCCGGCGAGCTTGAACTGATGGACGAGTATCTGAAAAACGTGCGCGAGCACGAGCAAACCGGAGCGGGGGTATGATTGCCGCGCGGCTCGCCGTCAATGCGCTTTTCATTGTGCTCGGCGTCATTATTGCCGTGCGTGTCTCATTGCTCGGCATTCGCCTGGAGTCACTGACCGGCTTTATCTTTGCAGCGGCACTGATTGCCTTGGGCGTGTACCGGTTACGAGTATGGTCCACGTATCGATAGCGGGCGCACTGGTCACAGTGCTGATCGCATGCAGCATCGGCGGCACGCTTTGGTGGATGCTGCATCCACCGGCGTCGTTCGTTCAGCAACTTGCAAAACAAGCGGAAAGCCAGCTCGAGCGGCTGGTCGGAAGCATCATCGTGGTCTTCTCGCCAACGATTGCGTCCAGTCACATGATGGCGCTTGCGGCGCGTTTGGCGCGCGGGACACGGTCTGAGTTGCTCGCGGTGTACGTACTGGAAGTTCCGTTCACGCTGCCGCCTAACGCCGTCATGCCCGCAGAAGAGCGTGAGGCGCTCGACGCGCTAGGCGCTGCCGAAACCATCGCGATGAGCAAGGGTGTGAATCTTCGCACGAAGCTCCTCAAGACGCGGCAAACGGTGCAAGCCGTTCTAGATCTCGCCAAGGAAGAAAAGGCGGACCTCATTTTGATGGGCTCGTATCGTGAAGGGAAGTACACCGGTGCACCGCTAGGGCGCGACATAGAAGAGATTGCGGCAAACGCTAAATGCGACGTCCTCATCGGCGTGGAGGGCAAACATGGAACGCTCCTGGTCGAAGAGACAGTCCAACCGGACGCAAGCGGAACCCGCCGCTCGTAAACGGAATAGCGCGCCATGAAACGATTGGTTTTCTTCGTTCCGATATTCGCATTTGCGGCTGCCGCACTGCCCACATATGCTGCCGCGCCGCCGTCCGGCATCGCTGCGTTCGATGAGGCGTTCGCGAAAGTCAACGATTACACGCTGACGCTGCGCGCTCACGAAGTAAAGGGCGATCGCATGCAAGATCGCGTTTACAAATACTGGTTCAAAAAACCGAACACCGCGAAAACGCTCATTATTTCCGGTGACGGCGCGGGCAGCGGCGGCACGTGGCGCGGCGGCGACACGGTTAGCGGTCACCAAGGAGGCGCGCTTTCGTTCATTCATTTGAACGTGAGTATCCACGACGGCCGCGCGACGTCGCTTCGCGGCTACACGATCCCGGACGGTTTACTTCAAAACCAAGTTGACCGTTACCGCACGATCAAAGGTGAACTCTCCGAACACCCGGGCCCGGAAATTGACGGCGTTGCAACGGACGAAATAGATCTGAAGCTTGCCGATCCGGCGCAGTATGAGGGCATCACTCGTATGGTCATGTACCTCAACCGCTCGACGCATTTTCCGGTGCGCCAAGTCCGCTATCAGGCCGCCACGTCTGTAGTCGACGAAACGTTCCAGGATATTAAAACAAACGTGGGATTGAAAGACTCGGACTTCTAGATCCGTACTTCGACGCCGAACTCGACAACACGGTTTGGCGGCAATCCTAATGAGTCGGTGAGGGGGCGCGCGTTGCGCGCCATCCACCGGAAAAGGTTGCGTTGCCATTGCGGCAGGCCATGCGGCGTGTGATCGGCGTTGATTTTCGGGCTTGCCAAGTAATAGGTCGGATGTGAAAGATCGATATCCGGACACTTGTGATGCAAGCTTTTCAGAATGTCATGGATACGTGCTTCTTGCATGAAACCGTACCATGCTTTGACGCGGTATAGTCGCGGCGCCAGTTCGTCAAATTCGATTCGCTCGTCGCTCGAAACGTACGGCCGCCCCGCCTGCATGATCGTCAGCAGAATAATCGTGTCGTAAACGATGTGCGTGCGCACCCATTCGTGCTGCAAGACAAACGGAATGCCTTTCGGGTCGGGATTCAAGAAGAACGCCGTACCACTGAGAACTGTCGGTTCTTTCAGCTCGCGCAAAAACTGGTCGACGGGCATCACGTGCGATGAGAGCGATTCCAGCATCCGCCGGCGGCCGCGGTTCCACGTCGTAAAGAATGTAAAAAGCGTAAGCGCCATCACGAGCGGCACCCAACCGCCGGACATAATTTTGAACGCGTTACCGATGAGAAACGGAATATCCCAGCTCAGGAACAGCGCGATGACCGGCACCCACTGCCAAGCCGGCCAATTCCAACGCGTCCGAAGCAGCTGCGAGAACGCGATTGTCGTGGTGAACATCGTTACCGTAACGGCCAGCCCGTAAGCGGCGCCCAGCGCGGCCGACGAGCGGAACGTAAACACTAGCGTTAGGCACACAATAGCTAGGATGGTGTTGATCGTCGGCATGTAAATCTGCCCGACGTACCTTCGAGAAGTATGTACGATGCGAAAGCGCGGCGCGTATCCCAGCTGCATCGCTTGTTGCGTGAGCGAAAATACGCCTGAGATGAGGGCTTGACTGGCGATAACGGTTGCGACCGTTGCAAGCAGCACCATGGGAACGATAAGCGCGTGAGGCACGAGTGCAAAGAAGGTCGAGCTCGAACCAGGGTGGCCGCTTCGCAGAATCAGCGCGCCTTGGCCAAAATAGTTGAGCACCAACGCCGGCATGACCGTATAGTACCAAGCGAATGTGATCGGCAGTCTACCGAAGTGCGCCAGATCCGTGTAGAGCGCTTCTGCGCCGGTGACGCAAAGCACAACGGCGCCGTAAATCAGCAAGCTGTGCACACCGTTGGCAAACACGAAATGAACAGCATGAGTGGGCGAGAGCGCTTGTAAAATCTGCGGCGTGTGCACAATGGAAACGATGCCGGTGACCGCAATGCTGGCAAACCACAAGAGCATAATCGGTCCAAAGAGTTTTCCTATTCGGCCCGTTCCACGCTTTTGTACGGCGAACAAGCCGATCAGGACCGCGGCTGAAAGAGGCACGATGAACTTGTGGGCGGCGTGCGTCCACACGTCCAAACCCTCCATCGCTGAGATAACGGAAATCGCGGGCGTAATCGCGCCGTCCCCCGAGAGCATCGAGGCGCCAAAGAGCACCATGAGCGCAAGCGGGTTCAGACCCGCCGGCATTGCGGTCCGTTTGTGTTTTATCAACTGCGCCAGGAGCGCCAAGTCGCCGCCTTCGCCCTCGTAGTCCGCACGCAACATGAACGTGACGTATTTGATGCTTACGACTGAAACGAGCGCCCAGAATATAAGCGAACAAAGTCCATAGACGTTTTCTTGCGTAGCGCGCGCAGCGTATTGCCCCGTGAGTGTCTGTTGAAAAGCGTAGAGCGGGCTCGTGCCGATATCACCGAAGACAACTCCGAGCGCGGCAAGCGCAAGAGCGCCCGTGCGTGCCGGCTTATGGTCCGGAGTCGCTGTCGACTGAACGGGTTCGACCGGCATACCGTGCGCCCGGGTCGATTCGGCCACGCTACGTCTTTCTCAAATACCGCTTGCGAAGCTCGTCCACGATCACTGCGAGCAAGATGACCGCACCGATAACAACCCACTGTAAATACGAGTTCACTTGCAGCAAATTCATTGAATTCAAAAGCAAACCAATGAGCAGCGCGCCGAAAAACGTTCCGACGATCGATCCGCGTCCGCCCATCAGGCTCGTGCCGCCCACAACGACGGCTGCTATGGCATACAACAAATCCGTACTACCCTGCCCGGTCTGCGGCGAACCCGTTGAGAACTGCGCCATATAGAGAAAGCCGACAATCGCTGCGCAGATTCCGCTGATCACGTATACCAGCGTCTTGACTTGTCCAACACGCACGCCTGCCAAACGCGCGGCTTCTTCGTTTCCGCCGAGCGCAAAAACATAGCGGCCGAAACGCGTGCGCATGAGCAACACCGAAGCAATCACGAGAACGGCAGCCATCCACAGCACCGGATTCGGCAAGCCTCTGCCCAGGAACGTGCCGATACCGATGCTTTGAAAATCGGTCGAATTCAGATCGACCGGGCGCCCGCCCGATGCGATGAAAGAAATGCCCAGCGCGACTTGCATCATAGCGAGCGTCGTTATAAACGGCGGCAGATTCAGCTTTACGACGGGCAGTGCGTTCACATAACCAGCGGCCGCGCCTATCGCCATACCGGTGATCAGCGTGACGGCAACGAGTGCAAATCCGTGAAAGGGAAGCGCGTTGGCAATGAGCGCCATCAGCACGCCCGTCATTGAAACCAGTGAGGCGATCGAAAGATCGATGCCCGCAGTGATAATGACGAACGTCTCGCCAACGCCCAGAATGCAGTTGTACGTAATTTGCCGCAGCACGTTGACGATATTTCCGGTCGCTAAGAAGCGGCCGTGAGCGGCCAGATTTACCGCGATTGCAACAACCAGCACGACCGCTATCGCAATGGCCACGCGCACCACATATGCGCGCGTCGCAGCGCTCATTTTCATACGCCGGCTCCAGCGCCGGTCGCGGCTGCGATCACAGCATCAGGCGAAGCATCCGCGTGCGAAAACTCGCGCACGATGCGTCCGCCGCTCACCGCCAGAATGCGATGCGACATGCCCAGCACCTCGGGCAGCTCGCTGCTTACCATCACGATAGCGGCACCATTCCTTGCAAGCTCGACCATCAATCCGTAAATCTCCGCCTTGGCGCCGATATCGATGCCGCGCGTGGGTTCGTCAAATAAAAACACTCGCGCCTTCCCGAGTAGCCACTTCGCGAGCACGACTTTTTGCTGATTGCCGCCGGAAAGATTGCGGACTTCCTGCTCGGTTCCGGGCGTGCGGATGCGCAGCTCGTCGATATACTTTTTGGTCGCTGCGGCTTCTTTCGAGCGTTCGATAAGGTGTTCGCGGTTGAGAAACTGTTCTAAATGTGCAAGCGTCACGTTTTCGCGCACCGTCATGCCGAGCACGAGGCCTTGGCCTTTGCGATCTTCCGTGATGAACGCAATACCCGCTGCAATCGCATCGCTCGGAGTGCGGAATTTGTGCGGCCGACCATCGATTTCAATCGTGCCGCTTTGCGGCATATCGGCGCATGCGATGGCGCGCACCGTCTCGGTCCGGCCTGCGCCTACGAGGCCGGCAAGACCGACGATCTCGCCCGCGCGAACCTGAAATGAGACCTCGTTCACCGCCGGGCGACGCACGAGGTTGCGCACACTGAGCACGACCGGCGCGTCATCCTTCACCGGCGGAAGATCGGGAAAGTGTGATTCGAGCGTGCGGCCGACCATTGCGCGGATGATTTCATCCGGCGGAAAATCCGCCGTATTGCGCGTTTCGATGGCTTTGCCGTCGCGCAGCACGGTGATGCGATCGGTGATGACCGGCAGTTCTTCCATGCGGTGCGAGATGTAAACGATGCCGGTGCCGCGCGCTTTCAATCCGCGGATGATTTCGAATAGGCGATCGATCTCGCGCTCAGTAAGTGCTGCGGTCGGCTCATCCATCACGATGATCTTTGCGTGACGCGAGAGGACTTTGGCGATCTCGATCATCTGCTGCTGGGCAACGGAAAGCCGCGAAACCTCCACGTCCATCGGAATCGAAATGCCCAGTTCATCGAAGACCGCTTGGGCACGCGCACGCGCCGCGCGTTCCTCCAAAAAGCCGCGGCGCGTGGGTTCGCTGCCGAGCACAATGTTTTCGACCGCCGTGAGCGTCGGAACGGAGTTGAACTCCTGGTAAATCATGCCGATGCCCAGCCGCTCGGCGGTTGCGGGTGAATCGATTGTTACGGGCGTGCCGTTGATGGCAATCGTTCCGGCATCTGCCGGCTGCGCGCCGGCGAGAATTTTCATTAGCGTCGATTTGCCAGCGCCGTTTTCACCGACGAGTGCGTGAACCTCGCCTTCGCGCAGGTCGAACGTCACGCCGTCGAGCGCGCGAACACCGGGGAACGATTTCCCGATGTCGCGCATTTCGAGGAGCACTTACTTCGTGTTCGCCTTCGTGAACGATCCGACGGGAACGTTGATCACGCTCGCGACGTGCTTGCCGGTGAAGTAATCGTGAATGGCGTCGATCGTCAGTTTGCCGATCACGTCGGGATGTTGAATCGCATCGCCGTACATCGCGCCGGCTTTGATCGCGGAGCGCGCGCTGGGCGTCGCATCGTAACCGACAACGGTAATGCCGGTCTTATGCGCGCTCTGAATAGCTGTAACGGCGCCCAGCGCTGAATCGTCGTTAATGCCGAACACACCTTTGATATCGGGATGCGACTGGAGAATGTCGCTCATGTCGTTGGTGGCTTTCGTGCGCGTGCCGCCTGAGTCGGGATCGGCGACGACTTTGACGTTCGGACAATTTTTGGCTAGCGCAGCCTTGAAGCCGCGCACACGATCCAGCACGCTAGTCACTTCCGGCTCATCGAGAATCGCAACGGTCCCGCTTCCGCCGAGCGCCTTGCACATCAGCATGCCGGCTTGCTCGCCGCCTTGTTCGTTATTGGAAGCGATGTGCGCCACAACTTTGCCTTGTTTGCTCGCGTTGGCGATGTCCGCGGTAAACACCGGAATCTTCGCGTTGTTCGCTTCAACGATAGCGCTGCCGATCGCTTTGGAGTCGAACGGCGTCAGGACGATCGCGTCGACTTTGCGCGAGATAAAATCTTCGACTTGCTGTTGTTGCTTGGCGTTGTCGCGGTTCGCGTCGACGAAGCTAATCGAATAGCCGAACTTCTGCGCCTCGCTCTTCATGCCGGCTTGCATATCTTGATAAAACTGCGCTTCCGAGTCTTGGATCGAGACGCCGATCGTCTTGGCGCCTCCGCCGGGCGCGTTGCTCGCGTTGGCGGCGGTCGTGGTGGAACTCGAGCTCGAAGACGACCCGGATGAGCAGGCCGCCACGGCCACGCAGAGGCCAAAAGTGCCGAGAATAAAGCGCAGTTTCTTCATGGCGCGGGGTTTTATTCTCAGCGCGCGTTCTGGCCTTCGTGATGCGCCCTATCCACAGGCCCTGCGCCTTGGCCTGTGGGCGATGTGGAGAACTGCCCCCAAATCGACGATGTAACGCGGATCACGCCGATAACGGCGATGATGAAAACTGCTAAATACGCCATAAAAATAGGCACGTTTCCGTACAAAAGTGCACCCGTTCCGAAGAGCGCAGAATAGATCGCAACAAGCCCGCAAATCCAGCCCAAAAGCGCATTTGGGAGGCTGTCGGGCGAGGCGGGGGCGCCCGTCCGGGCCCGCACGGCAGCCCAGCCGGGGCCGGCCGGACGCACTTTGGCGTAGAACGCGTCCAGGGTGGGCTCGTCAACGGGCGGCGTTAGGTATGTGGTCGCCACCCACACCCCCGTCGTCAGGGCAACCGTGACGATGAGCGCTACAGCAGAATCCACGGCGTGGCCATTTTTCGCCATGATAAAAAACACGAGCGCGACCGCGAACGACGATGCCATCGCGCTGACTTCCGTCCACGCATTGATGCGCCACCAAAACCAGCGCAGCAAGTAGACCAGACCGGTGCCGGCACCGACTTGCAACATCAGATTGAATGCTTGCTGAGCGCTCTCGAGCTGCGTCGTCACGAATCCCGCAAGAACCATGAGCACGACGGTCACGATGCGGCCCACAGCAACGTAATGCTTCTCGCTCCGATCCGGCGCCAAGAAACGCCGGTAAAAGTCGTGCACAACGTATGACGTGCCCCAGTTGAGCTGCGTCTCGAGCGTCGAGCGGTACGCCGCGAAAATACCCGCGACCATGAATCCGGCAAATCCGGCCGGCAAAAACGTGAGCATCGCGGGATACGCGATATCATCCGCGAGCAAATTCTTCGGAACGTGCGGAAATGCGCGCGCAATATCGGACACGTTCGGATACACAATCATCGACGCGAACGCAACGACGATCCACGGCCATGGGCGCAGTGCGTAGTGTGCTGCGGAAAAGAGCAGCGTGCCGAAAACCGAGTCGCGCTCCGTTTTCGCCGCTAGCATGCGCTGCGCAACGTAGCTTCCGCCGCCGGGTTCTGAACCGGGATACCAGACCGACCACCACGCGACCGTCAGCGGGATGATGAACATCGAACCGCTGGTCTTCCAATCCGTAACATCCGGCATGAGGCGCAGCATATCGGGATGCGTTGCGCTGATGTGGGTCCACAGATTGTGTAAGCCGCCCACCTGCGGCAGTTTCACGGCAAAATAGGCGGCGGCGAACGCGCTGCTCATCGTAATGCAAAATTGGATCATGTCGGTGACCATGACGCCCCACAGGCCGGACATCGAAGCAAAGATCACCGGAAAGATCGCGCCCACGACCAGCGTTTCCCACTGCGGAATGCCGAACAAAATGTTCGCAATTTTCGATGCGGCCAGGCTGACGCTGCCGATGATCACGCAGTTGAAGAACAGTCCCAGATACAGCGCGCGAAAGCCGCGAACGAACGAGGCGGCCTTGCCGGAATACCGGAGCTCGTAAAACTCCAGGTCGGTTAGCACGCCGCTGCGCCGCCACATCCGCGCGTAAAAGAACACCGTCGCCATGCCGCTGAGCAAGAACGCCCACCATTGCCAGTTCGCCGCCACGCCGCCCGTGCGCACGAAACCCGTGACGAGGTTCGGCGTGTCTGTACTGAAGGTCGTCGCGACGAGCGAGATGCCGATGAGCCACCACGGCGCCTGCCGCCCAGCGGCGAAGAACTCCGAGGTGTTCTTGCCGGCGCGGCGCGCAAGGACGATGGCCGGGATGAACATGATGCCGACCGAGACGACGATAATCGTCCAGTCGAGGGCGGTTAAGTGCATTTGCGGCGGTTCAACTCGGGGCGGCAGGCGGCCTTTCCGGATATGATCGCAAAAAACTGATAGCGACCACGCCGCACTGGATCCAGAATAGGAATATGAAAACGACAATAATGCGCCGCGAACCAGACGACATCGATGTGCGGTACGATGCGCTTTGCGAGCGCAACGAACGTTTCGACGGCGTCTTTTTCTATGGCGTACAGACGACGGGCGTGTTCTGCCGGCCGTCGTGTAAAAGCCGCACGCCGCTGCGCAAGAATGTCACGTTCTTTACTTCCGCAGACGATGCGCTTGCGCAAGGATTCCGTCCATGCAAGCGGTGCAAACCGCAAAGCGCAGCCTCCACGATCGATCCGCGTTTTGTTGCGCTTTGCCGCGCGATCGAGCAGGCCGAAGATCTACCGACGTTACAGGAGCTCGCCCGCATAAGCGGGCTGAGCGCCGCGCACGTGCAGCGCAAGTTCAAAGAGGCAATCGGCGTTTCGCCCAAGGCCTTCGCACAGACGATCAAACGGGAGCGTTTGCGGCGCGCTTTGCGCACAACCGCTTCGGCAACCCAAGCGATTTACGAAGCGGGTTTGAGTTCCTCATCGCAGGCGTACGACACGCAGCGAGATCCGCTCGGCATGACGCCGGCGCAATTCGCGCGCGGTGCGGGCGATGTGACGATCGCGTACGCGATTGTCGAATCCGCGATTGGAAACGTTCTGGTGGCCGCGACGCCGCGCGGCGTGTGCCGCGTGGACATCGACGACGATGCGCGAGCGCTCGAGCAGCGGCTGCGCGCCGAATATCCCAACGCGCAATTGCGCCGGGAAGACGGCGCGATGACCTCTACGACCTCGCTCATCGTTGATTACATTGCCGGCACGGGCCCTTGGCCGCAGCTACCGCTGGATGTACGCGGCACCGCATTTCAAACCCGCGTCTGGCAAGCGCTACGCGAGATTGCACCCGGCAAGGCGCAAACGTACACCGAACTCGCGCGTGCCATCGGCTCACCGCAGTCCGCGCGTGCCGTTGCCACGGCGTGTGCCGCGAATTCAATAGCCCTGCTCATTCCGTGCCACCGCATCGTATCCAAGAGCGGCGGCGTCGGCGGTTATCGCTGGGATCCAAAACGTAAGGAGCATCTGCTTGACATCGAGCGCCGCAGCACCGGCAATTGACACTACGCTCCTCAGCGATGGCTACGCACTGGTTCCGCGGTTGCTGGATCGCTCTTTGTGTCAAGAACTGCGAGCGATGTACGAAGCCAAAGATCTGTTCCGCAGTCATGTCGTGATGGAGCGCCACAACTTCGGCAAAGGCGAATACAAATATTTCGCTTATCCATTACCGCAACCGGTACAAAATCTGCGGACGGAGTTTTACCGCACGCTTGCGCCGGTTGCCAATGAATGGAATGCGCGCCTTGGCAAAGCCCAGCGGTTCCCGGAAACGCAACAGCTCTTTTTGGAAATGTGCGCCGCGAGCGATCAACAGCGCCCGACGGCGCTCATGCTCCGTTACCGCGCCGGCGACTTCAACTGCCTGCACGAGGACACGTACGGTGAGATGGCATTCCCATTTCAAATGACCGTTTTCCTCAGTGCGCACGAAGAATACGAGGGCGGCGAATTCGTGCTGGTCGAGCAGCGTCCGCGAGCACAAAGCCGTCCCATCGTTCTCACGCCAAACATCGGCGACGCGCTCGTCTTCCCGAACAAATATCGCCCCGTGCACGGCAAGAACGGCTACTACCGCACGACGTTCCGGCACGGCGTGAGCGAAGTGCGCAGCGGCGAACGCTTCGCTTTAGGGATTATCTTTCATGACGCGCGTTGATCGCTACGGAACGAAAAAACTGAACCGCAGCTGATTCCATTGCTGGATCGCGTTTGCACGAGAGATCATGCCGAGGTTCATTTGATTGTTCAGCGAGTTGAGCAATTGGAGGCGCGCTGCTTCTGAGGCCGTTGTGCCCGGTGCCGCCGCGCGTAATGCGGTTTGTTCTGTCCGTGCAGCGGTGGAGAAATTACCGTTCGCGGCCGCAACGTTGGTTTGTTCGTCCGCCGCAAGCTGCTCTGCCGGCTTGGCGCCAAAACCACAGCGATTGCGAAGGACTTGCGCCGTTGTGGGGCTGGTGTCGAGCCTGCAAGCAATCGTCCAGTGATCTCCCAAGCGCTTAAGACCGTATCGCACGCTCGGTAGTTCCGCCAACCGCGCGATGGCAAAGTCACCCGAGATAAATCTGCCGGTAATGTGCACCGGCGATCCATACAGCTGCGTAATGGCACGCGTGATCGCCGCGCGATCGGCCGCGAGGCTCGCGTGCGAAGGCATAGGTGTAGCCGCGAGCAGCAGCACCATGAGGAAATTATTCATATGAAAATCGTAGGCCAGGCGCTGGAATGGCTGAAGAACGCCGGCTACGGCGCGCCGTTCACTTGAAAAGCGCGTTCAGCTCATCGCCGGGAATGCGCTCTGAAAGCGGCGAGAAGTCGCCGCGATCTTTGACGCCCTGCGCGAACCGGCGCAGTGCCGCAAGCGCCAGCGACGCGGACGCACCGCCGACGCTCACACGCGAGACACCCAGCAATGCCAGCTCGGAAACGCGCAACGATTTCGCACCTGCGAGAACGCTGACCGGGCCTTCGATCGCGCTCACGAGTTTCTGGATTGTTTCCGCGTCGGAGACGCCCGGCACGAATGCGCACGCCGCACCGGCTTGCAGATACAGATTCGACCGCCGCACTGTTTCGGCAAAACGCCATGCGTCGTTGTCGCCTATGTCACGCAAGTACACGTCGGTGCGCGCGTTGACGGAAAACGTGACACCTTCGCGCGCAGCAACATCCGCAATCGCCCGAATGCGATCGGCTTGCTCCTGAGCTTCGAGCAGTTCTTCGCCGCACCAATCCTCGATATTCATCCCGACGGCGCCGGCTTTGATGGCGCCTTGCGCCGTTGCTGCGGCTTCTTGCGCTGCACGCCCGTATCCCGATTCCAAGTCGGCGCTGAGGGGGACATTCACGGCGCGCGCGATCAGTTCGACTTCGCGCAGCATGGTTTCGCGCCCGATTCGCTCCTCGTCAGCGTAACCGCGCGACCATGCAACAGATGCGCTCGATGTGGCAACGGCTGGAAATCCGATCTGCTCGACGATGCGAGCGCTTACGGCATCCCATACGTTGACCAACACCAGCGGTTCGCCGGCCTTGTGCAATGCTTTGAATCGTTCGCCGTTCTCTTGTTGTGCGTTCATGCCTTAGAGAAAACATCATGATGGCAAACCGTTTCACCACGCGTGTCCCCATAGCGCAGCGCAGACGTGGCACTTTCCGGACGCAGCGCAAACGGTTATTGTGGCTCCATGGAAACAGTCGTTCACACGCGTGACGGTCAGCATGACTTCGACTTTTTATTTGCACGGTGGCACATTCGCAACCGGTATCTCCAGCAAAGGCTCTGCGGCTGCGATACCTGGTATGAATTCGATGCACAGTACACCGCGCAGCCGCTCTGGGATGGAAAGGCAAATCTGGATCAATTCATCGCCGATTCGCCGATGGGCCGCATCGAAGGGTCAACGCTTCGACTGTACGACGTGCAAAGCGGGCTGTGGAATCTGTATTGGGCGACGGCAAAAAATGGACTGGTATCGACGCCGAATACCGGAGCTTTTCAGGACGACGGCACCGGCGATTTTTTCAGCAACGAGACGTTTGAAGGCAAACCGATTGTGTCCCGCTACCGTTGGACAAAGAACTACGGCGACGGCTGCCGCTGGGAGCAGGCGTTCTCGCAGGACGGCGGCGTAACGTGGGAGACCAATTGGATAATGGAGTTCACACGCGCATGACTGCCGCTGCACCTTCGAACCACGGAGTTGTCGAGCTGCGGCGCTACGCAATGCAGCCGGGACGGCGCGAGGAATTTCTTGCACTGTTCGAGCGAGAATTTATTGAATCTCAGGAAGAGTGCGGGATGCTGCCCGTCGGCCAGTATCGCGATCTGGACGATGCGGATGCGGTGGCGTGGTTTCGCGGCTTCGCAGACATGCCGGCGCGTAAGGCGGCGCTGGAGGCGTTCTATCTTCAGTCACCTGTATGGCTTGAAAATCGCGACGCCGCAAATGCGACGCTCGTCGACTCGGACAACGTACTACTGCTTCGTCCCGCACGCCGCGAGAGCGGATTCGATTTGCGCGGCTTGCAGCGCGGCACGGGCGCAGAGCAAGAACGCGCGCAATCGCTGCTCGGCCTGGCCGTTTTCATGCTTCGCAGACCCGCGACCAGCGCACTGATCGATACGTTCGAACGGGAAACGCTGCCGCAGTTGCAAACGTGCGCTACCCGCGTTGCATATTTTGTAACGGATGAAACGCCCAACGATTTTCCACGTCTGCCGGTTCGGGAGGGCGAGTTTTCATTTGTTGCTAGCGGGGTTTGCGCGAGCGAACACGACCTGAGGCGTTGGGAAGATGCCCTGAATAGCATGAAGCGCTTGAACGAACTGCAAGAGCTGATCGTCTCGTGCGAGCAGTTGCGCTTGCAGCCTGCGCCACGCGCATTACTGCGCTAACGTAACACGGCGAGTTTAGAGCTAGCCGCAGCTCGCGTTCGTCGCAATAGAGAGCCGGAGGTTTGCCGTGCTCTCACTTGCATTTTCCGCCGCAATGCTAGGCATTGAAGGTTACGTCGTTCGGGTTGAAGCCGACAGTTCGCCGGGAACGCCGGGTCTAGCCATCATTGGTTTGCCGGATCGCGCATTGAACGAAGCGCGCGATCGCGTGCGCGCGGCAATCTTCAACTCCGGTTTCGCATATCCGGCGGGCCGTCTGCTCGTCAATCTTTCACCGGCTGACATTCGTAAGGAAGGCCCGTCGTTCGATCTGCCGATAGCGCTTGCGCTCCTTGCCATTGACGAGCAAATCGATCGTCTGGCGTTGCAAAACTTCGCGGCGTTAGGGGAGCTTGCGCTGGATGGAACGTTGCGGCCGGTGCAAGGCATTCTGCCGATGGTGCTCGGCGCGCGGAACGCCGGCTTTACGCGGCTGATCGTTCCGCAAGCCAATGCAGCGGAAGCAGCGCTCGTGGATGGCACAGAGCTGTTCGCCGTCGATTCGCTGCAGACGGCCGTCGCCGTGCTGCTTGGCAACGGCCACAAATGGCGCATCACCGGCAAAGCGCCGCCGATTGTTGCGCAAGACGACATCGTCCACGGCGATTTCGCGGACGTGAAAGGACAGCAAACGGCGAAACGCGCGCTCGAGATCGCGGCGGCCGGCGGACATAACGTCTTGTTCGTCGGGCCGCCGGGATGCGGTAAAACGATGCTTGCGCGCCGTCTGCCGTCGATCTTGCCGCCGATGAGCGCGGACGAAGCGCTGGAAGTTACAAAAATCTACAGCGTTGCGGGGTTGCTCGGATCGCAACCCGGTATCGTGCGTGCGCGGCCGTTTCGCTTTCCGCACCATACCATCAGTCAAACCGCACTTGTCGGCGGCGGATCGGTCGTGAAACCGGGCGAGATCAGCCTAGCGCATCACGGCGTCTTGTTCTTGGACGAATTGCCGGAATTCACGCGCAGCGCGATCGAAGTCATGCGTCAACCGCTCGAGGAAGGCAGCGTTACCATTGCGCGCGCTGCCGGAACGTTTTCATACCCGGCCCGCTTCATGCTCGTTGCATCGATGAATCCGTGTCCATGCGGGTATCGCGGCACACGAAGCACCGAGTGCCGCTGCGATGACGTCACCGTTGCGCGTTACGTTTCGAAACTGTCGGGCCCGCTGCTGGATCGCATCGACTTGCAAATCGAAGTATCGAAAGTTGCGTTCGACGAGATGGCACGCCGCGAAAAAGCCGAGCCGTCCGCTTCGATCCGCGAGCGCGTCCTCGCGGCTCGCGCCGTGCAGGCCAAACGGTTCAAGGGTACGCCGATCACCTGCAACGCAGAAATTCCCGGCAGCGCCGTGCGCACATATTGCGATCTTGGCGAACCTGCGATGAAACTGCTCGCACTCGCGAGCGATCGACGCCAGTTCTCCGCGCGCGCGCTCGATCGAATTTCGCGTGCAGCGCGCACCATCGCGGACCTTGCCGGCAGCGCCGTTATCTTACCGGAACACGTCGCGGAAGCGATTCACTACCGCAGCTTGGAACGGCTCGATACGCGCGCCGCCTAGGGTGCGCGTTCGTGCGAGCGGCACCAGGTCACTTGCGTTCGATACGTCAGCGTTGATGTTCCGTTAGCAGGTACTGACACGTCCCATGTCGCGGTCGCGAACGACGATTTCGTGTGCGGAGCGCTTTCGAAAAGCATTTGCCAATCGCCCGGTATCGGCTCGATGACGCGCACGGTCTGCGGAATATCCTTGGCGTTGTCGAGGCGAATCTCGTACGCGCTCTCGCTCGAACAGTTGCTTACGATGTGGTAGCCGGTCTGGCGCTTGCGTGCCGTAACGTCGAACGACTCGCCCAAGCGCAGCCGCACCGTCTGGTTCTTCGGCGTGTGCGCAATGGTGTCCGAACCTAAAAATTGCGAGACGTTGTGCGAGTCTTTTTCGTACACGCGAAAGTTTCCGGCCGGGAGCGGGATGCCCAGTTCGCCGCCTCGATTTTCGAAACTCACGTATACCGAAACCGGCAAACGATTACCCAAATCCGCGTCAGCCATTTCGTAGTAATTACTCAGACCGCGCAGTTCGAGCGTCTTTTGTACGGGCACGTCATGCGCCGTGAGCAGCGTGAGCTGTTTTGTTTGCTTGTCGGCGAGCGTTGTTGGGCGATGCATCGTGTAGATATGATATTCGAAATAGTTTTGTTCCGAGACGTTGTAGATGTCAGACGTGGCGCTGCGGACGCTAGCGATCGTTTTGAGCGCGTGCCCGAGCGCCGGACGCGTAACATTCACGTTTCCGGCAACAAGCTGCAGGTGCGCGTTCGAGAACGACGTGCCGCTCGTATTTGAGAGCGTCACGAAGCCGGTTAGCGAAAGGTGCGTTTCATCCGGCGTGAGTTGCCCAACGTAATCGGTATACCACGACAGTCCTTCGCTGATGTAACTCAAGTCGAGGGTATGCAGGCCTGAATCCGGGACGTCCAAATCCAAATCAAGTGTAGGGCGATCGCGGAACGACCCGGGGGAGTAAGGATAAACGATGTATCCTCCGCGCAGATCCGTTTCAATACGATCGCGATACTGTAAAATAATGCCGTCGTTGATGCTCAAAATGCGTGCAGGCTCGCGGGTTTCTCGACCTCCCGCAATGGCCGCAGGATGAACGACGATGACTTCCCGTCCTACCGATTTTTGCAGAAGCGCTTGCGGATTGAGGACATCGAAGTTGAAATTTTGCTCGAGAACGTCAACCTTATCGCTTGTCAGGCTCTCCAGAAGCGCTGACGTTGCGTCCATGGTCGCGCTAACGTCGCGCCACCCAAGCCGGTTCACGCCGGCGTTCAGCCGCACGCGCCGGCGATCGTGCACGAGTGCGACGCCGCCGTTGTACACCGTCAGATTGACGAATTGCCTGTCTGCAACCGTGCTGGTGTGGGCGAACATCGCCGATGCAAGAATCAGCGCGGTTATCATACCGCCAGAACGGACGATTCTGCAGTTACGTGACACTTTTGATGCGCAAGCTGCGCAAGAGCCCGCCGCAAGTGCGGGCTCTTGTGCTGTTTGCTGCCTTGGATAACCGTTTCACACTGCTCTGCCCAACAGTATTTGGTTATCCTGCCCGGCGACCGCAAACCCATCGCCGGGTTATCCGGAGCCCCCTGTTCAGCGAACCATTCTTGCGTGCAAGAGCTGAGTGGAATCGAAGAACAAAATAAGAAAAACTAAAAAAGCCCACATTGGAGCCTTCTTTGAAAACGGGATCGAAATGAAGCCGAAGCTTAGACTACGTGCGAATGCAACGCTTCAACACAGCTCACGTGCGCATCGTTTCCGACGCCGGCGTCGATCGGATAGCCGCAATACAGCCGGAACGGGTATTGCGCACCGAGGTCATTCCAGTATTCTTCGAGCTGTATTGCAGCCGCGTACTGGGCGCGATCCCACAGCATACCGACGAGATCGCCGTATGCATAGACCGGCCGCGCACCATTTGCTGCAATAACTCTGGCAACCGTGCCGCCGACGAGGTGCGTAAACGCGTCCGCACCCACTTTGCCGCTGTGCACGAGCTTCGGCAACAACTCATCGGCGTTCACCCACACCGTTCGTTTGGAAACGCCGGCAATGCGCCCGATCTTCTCCCAGCGCGCGGTGGCGGTTATGACAATGCAGCAACCGCCCGCGTCCAGTCCGGAACGCAGATACTCGGCAACGCCGCGCAGGAGCGCGTCTTCATCACGTCCTGCAAAGTGCGCGACGTGTGGGTAATGCATCATTTTTTACAGTGTAACGGTAGGCACCGAGGCCAATAACAAACTTGGCACCTCGCGTCCGTCGAGGAATGTACCCAACTCCCGCACTGAAAATTGCACGCCGCTCCAAAATGGTCCGAAAGCAGCATAGCGAGCGCTTGCTTCGTCGAACCGCATTTCATAAATCAGCTTCTTGAAGACGAGCGGGTCATCCGCATAGAGGTCCACGCCCCACTCGAAGTCGTCAAAGCCGATCGCACCGGAGATAACCTGGGTCACCAAGCCATGGTACGTGCGGCCAATCTTGCCGTGCTCGTGCATCATGCCGGCTCGCTCCGCGAACGGCAGCGAGTACCAGTTGTCGGAAGCCTCACGCTTTTTGTCCATCGAGTAGAAGCAGGCAAACCGGCGTTCGGGAATTCGGGCCCAAAGGCGCTCGGCGTTGCGCGGTTGGCGCTCTTGCTCGGCGAGCAAATTGTCGAATTGCTCGTTCCACTGCGGTGTAAAGCGCTTCAGGCCGCGCTCTTCCAGCGTCGCGTGAATTTTTGCCGTGGCGTCATACAAGCCGAGTTCCAAAACCGACGTGAACGAATCGCGTGGCTCGAAGTACCCGGCGAGCTCGCACCGGTCGAACTCCATCTGCACTTGCGCAAGGCCGTTAAACCAGCGCGAGTAGTGCGTGATCATCAGATCGCCTTTGTGGCCCACCAATTGCACCAGGCCCACGTCGGCGTTCTCGCTCTCTTTTAAAGCGGAGAACAGGTTCACCGCCTCGTGCGTGATGCGTTGCCGATCCTCATCGGTCACGCCGGCCCAGCGGCGGCGATCGAAACCGAACATGCGGTGGAGAATCCACCAGCCCTCGATCGTTTCGTTCACCTGCGGATGGCGCATCGTTAACCTCGCGAGAGTGCTTTGACGCGTTTGACTTCCGCGTCGACTTCTGCCGCGAGCGTATCAGGCCGTTCACGATATTTCGCCCACAATTGCGGCATGTGCGCAATATCTTCGAGTACGCGCGCATACACTGCGTTCACCGGCGCGGCGACGCCGTGGTCCCGTGCGGCGCACGACACGGCGCCGTTGAGGTAATCCACTTCGGTATGCGGCTTGCCGGCGCGCAAATCGAGCAGCAGCGAGGGCGGTTTGGTGCCGCGCGCGCCCGCTACGCGTCCGGCCAGCAGCCGGCGTGCAATCGGACTCGGCAGCGTTGCCACCGCCTGGAGCGCGCGTACCGGATAGCGCGGCAAATCGATCGGCGAGATGTCCATTGCCGACATTACCGCACGTACTTCGCGGATCGCGCGAATCTCCAGCGTGAAAATTTCATCGAAGTCGACCATGCGGTTGGGCAGCACGTTCAGGATCGCGCAGCTCGCATTCGCCACGACGTTGAGCGCGAGCTTCGACCACTTCAGCGCGCGCCAATCGCTGACCGTATGCGTCCTAAGCCCCGTGCTATTGAACGCAGCCACGAGCCAATCATAGGCGCTGTTGCCCAGCGGCGCGAGCGTAAGACCGCCTTCGCGTGTCGCCGCGCGCACTTTGCCGTTTTGCGAGGGAACGCGATCGACAGGCGTTGTCAACGCTGCCGCGATCACGCGATCTTCTCCGAACGCCGCTGCCAGTTTTTCCTCGTTGCCGACGCCGTTTTGCGGCGTCATGAATACCGTCTTTTCGGGATAGCGGATGGCTCTGCGCAGCGTTTCGACGGCACCGTCGGTGTCGTATGCTTTGACGGCCACGATCGCAACGTCGGCATCGTACGGCGTAACGTCGGTGTGATTTCGCGGCGCATACGCAACGTCCAGGTTGACCGATTCTAGCGCGTTGCCCAAATACGTGCCGACCGCGCCGGCACCGACAATGTAGATTTTCACCCTGTGCTCCCGAAGCCGCCCGCCGCGCGCTGCGTGAGCGGCAACTGCTCGGCAACTTCAAACACCGCGCGCGTCACGGGCGCGACGATCATTTGCGCAATGCGATCGCCGCGCGAGATCGTGAATGGCTCTTGCCCGAAGTTCGCCAGAATCACGCCGACCGGACCGCGGTAGTCGGCATCGATGGTGCCCGGTGAATTCAAGCAGCTGATACCGCTGCGCAGCGCAAGGCCACTGCGCGGGCGAATTTGCGCCTCAAATCCCTCCGGCACGGCCATCGAAAACCCAGCGGGAATGAGTGCGCGTTCTCCGGGCTGCAACACGACCGGCTCGTCAACGGCAGCGTAGATATCGGCGCCCGCGGCATGTTCGGTCATATACGCGGGAAGCGGCAAATCTTCGCCGCCGGGCAAACGCTGAATTCGGACACTTGCGGACTGCATCAGCAGCCCTACTTGGAAAGCAGCGTCGCTAACTCTTCTTGGAAACTTTCCACGTCGCGGAATTGCCGGTACACGCTGGCAAAGCGAATATACGCCACCTTATCGAGCGAGCGCAGCGCTTCCATAAGTTTCTCGCCAATCGTGGTCGAGGGAACTTCACTCTCGCCGCGCGCGAAGAGCTCGCGCTCTAAATCTGCGGCGACCGCTTCCATCTGGTTTTCAGACACCGGCCGCTTCTCGCACGCGCGCCGCAGGCCGCCCAAGATCTTCTCACGGTTGAATTGCTCGCGGCGTCCGTCTTTTTTAACAACGAAAAGCCGCGGCGCTTCCATACGTTCGTACGTCGTGAAGCGGTGCTTGCAGCGTTGGTCGAGGCATTCGCGACGGCGGCGAACGACGTTCTCGTCATCGCGAGAATCGACGACGCGCGTCTCGCTCTTGCGGCAGGTGGGGCAAATCATTCAGAGTGGCACATCTTGTGGGTGCCCCCATTATAAGGCACTAGCGCTACTCCCACCAAATATGGGGACGGCGACCCGTTTAGGTCGCCGCTCCAATCTTGAACATCTTGGTCCCGCACTCGGGGCATTTGCCCTCGGTAGCGGGCCGGCCGTTCTTCATCGTGATCTGCACGGCGTCTTTGATCTGACGCTTGGTCTTGCATTTCACACAGTACGCTTCTGCTGCCACGACTTCTCCTCCGCACTGGCTTGGTCGGGGCGCTGTATTCCCACAGGGCGACCACAATCCCCCTGGGGCCGAGCGTCTTGCCGCCTCCCTTGTTCGGCGTGATTGACGAGCGTGGAACCCGTCTGCATCCCCTTCGACCGGTTCGCCGAGCTGCGGCCCGACCGCACGGTCCCGCCCGTGTTCGACGCTCTTTGGGTTGCGGGCGCGCTGCAGGGGCTCAGGAGTCCAACGGTGGCGATTGTGGGAACACGCGCTGCGACGGCCTACGGAAGGGCCGCTGCGGCGCAGTTTGCGAGGGATTTCGCTCGTGCAGGCTGCTGCGTGATCTCGGGCCTTGCCGTCGGCATTGATGCGGCTGCGCACCGGGCAGCCCTGGAGGCCGGAGGCGTCAGCGTGGGCGTTATCGGCAGCGGCCATGACCGGTTCTTTCCGGCGCGAAACCGGCCGCTGGGGCAAGCCATGATCGCCGGCGGCGGCGCCGTCCTATCGCCTTTTGCCCCCGGCGAACAGGCCAAACCGTGGAACTTCCTGCGGCGCAACGGGGTGGTGGCTGCGCTGGCCGATGCGGTGGTCGTCCTCGAAGCGCCCGCGCGCAGTGGCGCTTTGAACACCGCAAATTGGGCGGCCGGGCGGATCCCGGTCTACGCCGTGCCGGGTGACATCGATCGCGCTCATGTCGCCGGTTGCCACGCATTAATCCGCGACGGGGCGATTCTCGCGCGCAGCGCTCAGGACGTGCTGGACGACCTGCGCATTGCTTCACCGTCTAAGGGCGGCAGCCTGGAGCCGGCGCCGCACGTAATCCGCGATCCGCTGCACGCGCAGGTCATCGCGGCGCTGCGCGGCGGCGAACGCAGCGCCGACGAACTTCTCGCAGCGACAAAGGCGCAAACGGCGGGGTTGGCCGCCGCGTTATCGCTGCTTGAATTGCAGGGCGCGATTGAAGCTCGCGCAGGTGCGCGATACGCGCTACGGCAGGCGGCGCTGCCGTAAGGCGATGCTGATGCGCGGACCCACGGCACGTTTTGATTTCGGGATCGTGTGCTCCCAAAATTCTTGCGATCGCCCGCTCATCACGATCAGACTGCCGGCATCCAGATCCACACTGAACGTTTGACGCGGCACCGCCTTGCTACGAATTTGCATTTCACGTGTCGCGCCTAGGCTGACCAGCGCGATCGTCGGCAGATCGACCATCTCGTCGCGATGGTCGTTGTGCCAAGCAACGCTGTCATTCGCTCCACGGTAATACTGAACGGACACCGAGGTGAAACGCTCGCCCAAGAACGCTTCAACGCGTGTTTGAACCTCGCGCAATTCAGGCGGCAGATCCTTCTTGTCCGGGAAGCGCGCGATAAGCCGGGGCACGTCGACCGTACGATCGTACATCCACATCGTCTCTTCGGCCCACGGCAACGTCGCTTCCAAATGGCGGAAGAGCGGCTGCGATTCATCGGCTCGCAGCAGCGCAGGATAGTAGACGATCGTGCCCCGTTCGTCGTCGCAGAACGCGCGCGGAGCCGACCCGAAGAAACTCATCTGCTGCGCCATCTTCTGGTGAAAACCCGGGTCGCGCGCGCGGCGTTGCGAATAGGGCAAGCGTGCAGATTCACCTGATCGCCGTTGGAAAAGTGCGAGAATCCTACATCGCGCAGGCGTGCGCCGATTTTGCCCGGCGGTTACAGCCATACTACCCGCTTGAAATCGCCGAAGTGCGCGCCGGCAACGGCGAGCCGCCGGCGGTTATGCGCGAAGAGGCGGCGCGGCTTCTCGCGCAGATTCAGCCGGGCGATCGCGTCTGGCTTCTGGAACGGACCGGTGATGCAATCGACAGCCCGCAGCTGTCACGCCGCTTGCAAGATGTCGCTAATGATGGCGTGCGCCGCCTGTGCGTCATCATCGGCGGAACGTTCGGCGTGGCTGCGCCGGTGCGCGACGCAGCGCACTTCGTTTGGTCGCTCTCGCCGCTAACGTTTCTGCACGAGTGGGCGCGCGCGCTGGTGCTCGAACAGCTCTACCGCGCGGCGAAGATTGCGCGCAACGAACCGTATCATCACTGAGTCTGCGCGAAGCTCTTGCGGTCGTCGGCTTCGATCATATCGAATAGCGTTTCGTACTGCGCGATGTCGGGCCCGTAAATTCCGTGCATATATTCGCGGCGGTCCGGCGATGCGTTCGCGTACGAACGCGTTACCATTGCCTCGTTGATCTCGCCGTAGCCTGACGGATCGCTGTGGCGTACGACCCACGCGCCGACTTCTTCATCGGACTGCGCGAGTGCCACAACGGCGGTGATGTCGTCCAGCTGAATTCCCAGCGCATCCAGCAGCCGCTGCGAGAAGCCTTTGATCCAATACTGACCGGGATTTCCGCCCGGAAGGCTCGCGCGGATCTTGTCGATCGTGCGAGGGAGCATGTACAGCCCGGCGAGCTGTTCTTTGGGAGCGCGAGGCGGCCGGTACGTCAAATCGAGCGGTTCCATGCGCGGGCGTTTTCAGCGCAGATGGAAGATTTCTTCCGCATGGCGAACGGTCCGCGGCCATGACCCTGCGCGCCGGTTCGCCCGTTCTTCCCGACTCCGCCCTCGAACAGTTTGCCACCGCACTGCGCGGCACGGTTGCGGCGCTTTTTCCGCAGGCGCCACAGAGCGAGATTTCGTTTGAAGCGTCGCGGCGTCCGGAGTTCGGCGACTTTGCGACCAACGTTGCATTCGGGTTGACAAAGATCGCGCGGCGCTCGCCGCAAGACCTGGCTGCGCAGCTTGTCGCGCACGTCCTCGAAGCGCAACCCGGACTACGCGAGCTTTTTTCGGAAATCACGCCGACGGCGGGATTCATCAATGTACGCCTTGCCCCCGCGGTGTGGCAAAACGCCGTGGCGCACATCGTGCGTGAAGGTCCACGCGCGGGCCGCTCGCACGCGGGCACAAAAATTTCGCTGGAATTCGGCAGTGCGAATCCCACAGGGCCGCTCGTCGTCGTGCAAGGACGCACGTGCAGCATCGGTGCGACGCTCGCCAACGCGCTGCGCTTTTGCGGTTACGACGTCTTTGTCGAATGGATCATCAACGATGCAGGCGCGCAGATGGAGACGCTGGGCAAATCGCTCTACGCGCGTTACCGGCAAATTTTTGAACCGGATTTTCCCTTCCCGGAGGACGGCTATCCCGGAGATTATCTGCCCGTAATCGCGCAAGAGCTCGCGCAGCGCGAAGGGCGCAAGTGGCTCGAGGTGCCGCAGGAACAAGCGGAGAGCGAACTCGCACAAATCGGCCGCGACATTTTGGTCGCCGGGCAAATGCAAACGGTCCAGCGCTTTCGGGCCAAATACGACCTGTGGCAAAGCGAGAAAGAAATGCACGATACCGGCCGCATCCAGGCGGGCATCGATCGCCTCAGGCAAGGCGGCCATACGTACGAGCAAGACGGCGCGCTGTTCTTCCGCGCGACACAGTTTGGCGACGACAAGGACCGCGTACTCGTGCGGCGTGACGGGCGTCCGACGTATTTTGCAAACGACGTTGCGTATCACTACGAAAAACTACAACGCGCGGATCGCGTTATCGACATCCTCGGCCCGGATCATCACGGCTACATCGGCCGTTTGAAGGGCCTGGCCGAAGCGCTCGGATTCAACCGCGATCACCTCGACGTGCTCATTGCGCAGCAAATTACCCTCATGCGTCACGGCGTGCAGGTCAGCATGAGCAAACGCGCCGGCCATATCATCACGCTCGACGATATCATCGATGAAGTCGGCGTCGATGCAGCACGCTTCTTCTTCATCATGATGGCGCCCGAGTCGCCGCTCACCTTCGATCTCGAACTAGCGAAGGAACAGTCGAACGACAATCCGGTGTACTACGTGCAGTACAGCCACGCGCGCATCTGCAGCGTCTTTAAAAACGCCGACGCAGCCGAAGTGCAAGAAGCACGCAGCGGCGATCACGTTACCGCCCTAGAGGCGCAATCCGAGATTGCGCTTGCGCGCAGGCTCGCCGAAATGCCGTCGACCGTCGAGAATGTCGCCGAACAGTTCGCGCCGCACCGCCTGACGCGTTACGCACGCGATGTCGCTTCCGACTTCCACCAGTTCTATCACGAATGCCGGATTTTGGTGGAAGATCGCGAGCAGCGATTAGCGCGTTTGTCCTTGTGTCTGGCGGCGCAGCGCGTGTTATCAATGGCATTAGAAATGATCGGCGTTTGCGCGCCGCAGTCGATGTAGCGGTAGCTTACGCTGCCGGTGGCGCCAGCTTTCCGGAACCGATAAGGATCGCCCGCCCGCCGACGTCGACGATTGGTGCGCCATTCTCTATACGAACGCGGATCTGCAACACGCTGCGACGGCCCATTTTTACGCCTTGCAACGCAGTGTACGACGCATCTTTCGCCGGCAGTGCTTTGTGATCGACCAGATACGTGTAAAGCGGGCCGTGCGCGCTGCCCGTAGCCGGATCCTCAGCGATACCGGACATGGGAGCGAACATGCGCGAATATGTTCCTTCGGGCGTCTGGGCGAACACGAAGACGCCATTGAGGCGCCGCGTATCGGAAATGAATTGCTTGACGTGACTTTCGTTCATCACGGCCGCATCAACCGCCGCGACGTCGACGAGCGGAACGAACAAGAACGGGTTGCCCGCCCCCGCCAGCTGCACGGGCAGATCCGTGCGAATGCGGCCGGTGTGAAGATTCAGCATCTTTGCGCCGTCTTCGTGCGAGAACGAGGCACCCTGCGTAACCGGCGGTGTTTCTAACCACGCCGTCATGTCGCTGCCGCGCTCTACGCGCACGCTCACATCGCCTACGCCCTCTTCCAAAACGAACGACTGCGCGTTCGTCCACCGCAGCTCACCGGCGATGGCGATCGTCGCGCCTATTGTCGGATGGCCTGCAAATGCCATCTCCGCTGCCGGCGTAAAAATGCGCACGCGCGCAGGACGGCGTTCGTCGCCCGTGGGCGTGAGAAACACACTTTCGGATAAATTCAATTCGTTCGCGATGCGCTGCATCGCATAGGCATCCAGCGATTTCGCATCGGGGAACACCGCGAGCGGGTTACCTTCAAATGCGCGCTCGGCGAAGACGTCGTAGAGCAAGTACTCATGCATAGCAGCACGATCATAGCACGACGCACATCTTTTGTACTCAATTTTTGTAATTGTAAGCGTTTACGCCGGCGTTTCTATCGTGTACAACCACCAGTGCGGTGCATCGGGTTTAGCGGCGCGATCGAAATAGACCGTTACAATGCGACCGTCGCTGGTTGCAAATTCGAACCAGTGCCGTTTTAAGTAGACGTCGCCGCGATCCGTTTTTGTCGAACGCCATGTGCGCAAGACTCGCGCGACCTCCAGGTGTTCCCCGTTCCAGTCGAACGCGACGGGCAGCGACGGCTCGTTATTGCCGGCCGGCGGTCCCGGCGCAGCGTGCAACGCCTGCGAGACGAACCGCTTGCTCACGCAACGGCGTGCGGCGGCGGCGGTTCGTCGACCGCGTCGATCTGGCCGTGCAACCACGGACCGAGGAAATATCTCCACAACAGCCGCGCAACCGCCGCAGCGGGGATGCCCAACAGCAGGCCCGGTAAGCCGAAGAGTTCGCCGCCGGCAAAGACCGCAAACATCACCGTGATCGGTGAAACGCCGACGGCGCCGCCCATGATTTTCGGCACGAGAATGTTATCGCTAATACGCGCGATGCCGAAGACGATCACCTGCGTGGCGATAATGACAAACGGCCCTTGCGGCGCCGCAACGATCAGCGCGATCACCTGCACGATCAGCATCCCGATGATCGGAATTGCGTAGCCGATGGCGCTGAGCAATCCGATGAGCAGCGCATACTTAAAACCGAACAGCGCGGTAAGCGCGGCAATCAACAATCCCGTGATGCTGCTGACGATCACTTGTCCTGCGATATAGGCGCCAAAGACGCCGACGGCTTCGGAGGAAAGTTTGCGCGCGGTGAGCCGTTTGCTAGGCGGAAAGAACCCGGCGAAGCCTTCGGCGAGCGACTGATGATTGAGCAGGAAGAAAAACGACAAGATGATCGCCGAGAACGCGATGAACAGTCCAGTCGCCAAATTAATCGCGAGCGTGCCCAGCGAGGAGACCGTAAGCGTGAGCAGCTCCGCAATGCGCGCTACGCCAATCTGCGAGATGTTGAGCGGCGCCTGCGGCAATTTCAGTTCCGGGAAACGCGCGCGCATCGCTTCTTGGGTGTTAGCCATCCATGTTTGCGCCGTTTGCAAATATCCCGGTACATTGTTGACCAGCGCTTGCACTTGTGCCGCAGTGAGAGGCACCACCACAACAAGTACGACAATCGTCAGGAGAATCAGCGCTAAGTACACAAGCGCAATGGACCACGCACGTGGAACGCGTCGCCGCTCGAGAGTAACGACGATAGGATGCACGCCGGACGCCAAAAAGGCGGCAATGAGAAACACCGCGATCGTTTTTGGAATGTGTGCCGCGAACCACAGAGCAAGCAGCGCAAAAACCACCAGCGCCACCGCCATCCATGCGCGCCGGCGCGTACGTGTTTCTACAGCGGTTTGCATAAGAGCCGGCGTTCGGTCAGAAAGCCCGCGTGTTCGTACAGTTCCACCGCCGCTTGATTCTCCTCGGTGACCATCAAGCCCATATACGGTAAGCCTTTCTTGCGCGCCGCCGCTTCCGCAGCCTCGAGCAGATGCTTTCCGATACCTTGTCTTCGCGCCGAAGGTTCCACGGCCATGTAAGCCACGAACGCTTGCGGCATGCGCGTGACCTCATCCGGCAGCGAGTCAATCACGAGGATGAAACCCACGCGTTGGCCGGATGCCTGCGCGACGAGCAAATGATGCGACTGGGAAAATACGAAATCGAGCAGACCTTCGTAACTTGCCACGAGCATTGCGGGATGAACGTGCCGGAACGAAGCCACGCTGTCGGCCATCGTTCGCGAGCCCAGGTCGCGTACAAATTCCCGGTCGCCCACGTCACCTTCGCGGATCTCGACGGCATCGTTCATGCCGCTGCGGTCCAGAGAGGCAACAGTTCCTCGAGCGCCGCGAGCACGGCGCCGTTTTCCGCCGGCGTTCCAATGGTGATGCGCAAACGGTTCGGCATGCTGAGCGCATCCCCCGAACGCACGATGATGCCGCGCTCTAAAAAGGCCTCGTACGCCTGCGTCGCGCTGACGGGAACTTCCAGCGCGTAGAAATTCGCTTCCGTCGGATACGCATGCAGTCCGAGCTTTTCGAATGCGCCGAACATGAACGCTTTGCCGGCAAGATTTGCTGCAAGCGAGTCGGCGACGAACCGCTCGTCATCGAGCGCACCCAGCGCGCCGAGCGCCGCGGGTCGCGACACGTTGAACGGTAAGCGCACGCGGTTGAGCCAGCCGATCGTTTCTGCGCCGGCGTACCCATAGCCGATGCGAAGCGAAGCCAGCCCGTAGATCTTCGACATCGTTCGCAGCACGATAACGTTTTGCCGATCGGCCACCAGTGTTGCCGCGTCGAATCCGCGAGCGCTCATGTATTCGCGGTACGCCTGATCGACGACGAGCATGACGTGTTCGGGCAACTGCGCCAAAAATTCGTTCCACTGCGCGAGCGGAATTGCAGTGCCCGTCGGATTGTTCGGATCGCAGACGAAGATCAGCTTCGTGCGAGCGGAAACGGCGTCGAGCATTGCAGCAAGATCGTGAACGCCGCCTTTGAGCGGCACTTCCACGGCGGCGGCACCCTGCAACTTCACTGCGAGGGGATACAGCGAAAAGGACGGTGTCGCCATAATCGCTTCATCGCCCGGTTCCAGCAGCGTTTGACACAAGATGTTGACCAGTTCGTTGCTGCCGTGTCCGAGCACGACGTTCTGCGCGTGCAAGCCGTACCGTTCGCCAAGGCGCTCGCGCAGGTCGGTGTGCGAATCGTCCAAGTACAAGTGCAGGCGGTCGAGATGCCGGAGCGCCGCGAGCGCGTTCGGCGAGCTGCCCAGCGGATTTTCGTTCGAGGCGAGCTTGATGACCGGCACGCCGCCGCGGCGGCGCTGCACCTCTTCAATTGTGGTTCCGGGAACATACGCATTCAAAGCGCGTACGCTTTGACGGATCATGCGCGCCGCGAACCCGGGTCGGTCATCGGCTCACCGTCCCGGCACTGTGGACATTCCGATGCATCGTACGACACAATGGGCATGTCGAGCAGCGCATGCGTTTTTACGCCGAAATCCGCCGCGCCACGTTGCACGATAACGCCGACGCCCACGATCGTTGCGCCGCTCTTGCGCACAACGTCCATCACTTCCAGCACCGAGCCGCCCGTGGTCACGACGTCCTCGACGATCAGCACGCGATCCGACGGCGAGAGCGTAAAGTTGCGGCGCAGCACCGGAACGCCGCTTTCTTTCTCGACGAAAATCGCTTTCGTGCCGAGCGCGCGCGCAACTTCGTAGCCGAGTAAAATCCCGCCGACAGCCGCGCTTACCACGATCGTCGGCCGATCGGCCGCGAACGCATCCGCGATCTGCCGTGCAACCGGCTCAAGCAGCGTTGGATCTTCAAGGATGCGGAATTTTTGAATGAAGCGGTTGCTGTGGCGGCCGCTGCTGAGCTTGAAATGCCCTTCGAGCAGCGCGCCGCGCTGCTCAAGTTCGCCGGCTACATTCATACCGCCGCAGCGCACTCGTCGAGAATTGCACGCGCCGCCGCCACGGGATCTGCCGCCTGCGTTATCGGACGGCCGACGACGAGATAATCCGCTCCCGCGCGCACCGCTGCCGCCGGCGTCATGATGCGTTTTTGATCGCCGGCATCGGCGCCCGCGGGTCGAATGCCCGGCGTGAGCGTGAGGAAATCGCTACCCAGCGACGCTTTGATCACCGATGCTTCTTGAGCGCTGCACACTACGCCGCTACAACCGGCTTCTTTGGCCAGGCTCGCCAGGCGCAGCGTGTCCTCGAGTGGATCCTCGCCCAGCCCGACCTCGCGCAAATCGTTTTGATTCATGCTGGTGAGGATCGTCACAGCGAAAATATGCGGCGGCGGACTCATGTGCAGTTCGTGCGCGCGTTCTTGCGTAGCGTCGATCGCGGCGCGCATCATCTCGACGCCGCCCAAAGCATGGACGTTGAGAATATGCGTGTTGTGGCGCACGAGCTGTTTGGTGGCAGCCGCAACGGTGCGCGGGATGTCATGCAGCTTCGCATCGATGAAATGCCGTACGTCGCGCGCTTCCAGGTACGCGAACAGCCGCTCGCCATAACCATAAAGCGATTCCATGCCGACCTTATAAATCAAGTCGAGTTCGTAGAGGTCGTCAACCAGCTGTTCCGCTTGTTGCGGGGTGTCCACATCGAGCGCCACAATAAGCTGCGCCATCAGCCTTCGTCTCCTTCGTATTGGTGCGCGCTGGCAAAACCCACATTTCCCTTCCCGACGATGTCCCGAATGGACGATAGACCACGTGCAGCCAGGTACTGCGCAAGTTCTTCGACGATCCGCACCGGAATGCGCGGGTCAGTGAAATTCGCCGTTCCGATCGAGATGGCCGAAGCGCCGGCCAAGAAAAATTCGAGCGCATCCGTCGTCGTTTCGATGCCGCCTTGCCCGACGATCGGAATCGAAACGGCACGTGCAACTTCGTAGACCGCGAGCACGGCGATCGGTCTGATCGCCGGTCCCGACAAACCGCCGGTCACATTGCCCAGGCGCGGTTTCCAGGTGTTCACGTCGATCGCCATGCCGCGAACGGTGTTGATCACGGCGAGCGCGTCGGCACCGGCGGCTTGCGCTTCGCGCGCGATACTTGCGATATCCGTGACGTTCGGCGAGAGTTTGACGATGATGGTTTTATCGGTCACGTCTCGCACCGCTCGCGTTACGCGCGCCGTGAGCTGCGGATCGCAGGCGAATGTTTCGCCTTCCGAAGCAACGTTCGGGCACGAAATATTCACCTCAAGCGCGTGAATCTCGGCTCGCGCCGCGAGTTTTTCGGCGACGTACGCGTAATCGTCCACGGAGAATCCGGCAACGCTGCCTACGATTTTGCACGGCCGCGAGGAGAAACGCTCGACGTCGTGTTCCAAATAATACTCGATGCCCGGATTTTGCAAGCCGATCGCGTTCAACATGCCCGCCGGCGTTTGCACCAGGCGCGGCGTCGGATTTCCCAAGCGCGGTAAGCGCGTGACGCTTTTGAGCACGACGCCGCCAATCTTCGAGAGATCGACCAGCGATGCAAACTCTTCACCGGATCCGTAGCATCCGCTGCCCATCAGCGTCGGAAAGGCAAGATGCAGCTTGCCAAGCGTTACGGAGAGATCGACGGTTTCTACCATCGCAACTCGTGCGCCCAAAATACCGGACCTTCTTTGCAAATGCGGGCGTTGACGACGTCGCTTCCGCCCGCATCACTCCCGGGAAAATGAGGAGCTTGCGCGCTGGATCGGTCGAGTGGAACGGTGCAGCCCCAACAGCCGCCCACGCCGCAGCCGAACGTTTCTTCGAGCGAGAGCTGCGCGGGAACGCCCAAGTCTTGCGCAACTTTTGCGGTCGCGCGCAACATCGGCGAGGGCCCACACGCCAGAATCAAATCGGGTCTTTCGTCTATCAGTGCTAGCGCTTGAGTGACAAAACCGTTATGGCCGAACGAGCCGTCGTCGGTTGCGCAAATGACTTCGCATCCGGCGGCTTCGAAACGCTCGCGATCGACGAGTAATTCGGCTGTGCGCGCACCGTAGAATAGACGCGCCCGCTTACCCATTCGGACTACATTTTGCGCAGCCAGGAGGACTGATGCGATTCCGACACCGCCTGCTACAATGGCGATATCGGAGGCATCGCCGATGGTGAAACCATTACCGAGCGGACCTGTAACAGAAAGCGCGTCTCCTTCCCGCAGCAATTCAAGCTCTCGCGTGCGCGGACCGCAAACGAAAAACATGATCGACGCACGTTCGCCTTCTGCTTCATATACGCCGAGCGCGGTGGCAGGACGCTCGCCGGACGGCGGAATCGCCATTACGAACTGTCCCGGTTTCGTCACGGCAGCAAGCTGCGGTGCGTAAAAACCAAGGAGGACAACGCCAGGTGCGAGTTCCGTGCGATCCAGGATTTCCGTATCGAACACGACAGCAGACGAGCCGATCATCAGCACGTGCATTCTCCGGATCAAAACCGACATACTTGCGTAACAAAATATTTAATCAAATCTGCGACATTTGACTGAACTAATAAAACCTTTGCGCCGTTATAGGGTATAGAAAGATAAAAGAGAGGAAGGAGGGTCCGGAACAAATGGCAGGTCTTATGGTCTTCAAATCTCTAGCCGACGCGCTTCGAGCGGGCTATCAGGTATACGACCGCACCTCGGACGGTTATCTCGTCCGTACAAGAACTGCGGCTGGATGGGCAATCGCCCTGGTCAGCTGCAAGTGACCCTTCGAACCCTAGCGCTTTAGGCGCTCGTCTCTCAGGGCAAAGTGCAGCAACAAAGATAAAGGCCCCAGGTTCCGACCTCGGGCTTTTTTCTTTGTGAGAATGCAAAAAAAGCCGGCGCTAGCGCCGGCTTTTCTTGTTTTTGCAAAGCCGCTAAGCCCGCGGATCGCGCGGAGGGCTGGGTGGCTTTTCAAGTTCGGTCGTCGCGCCCGGGCGCCAGCCGAACGGGGAGCCGGGCGTGACGTCGCGCGGACCGGACGTATAGGGCGGCGGCGGCTCGGCATGCGGTGCCTGAGGCGGCGCTTGGCAGTAGCCGCCGAAGCTTCCCGGGCCGCGGAGCTGAGCGCCTGAAAGCACCGCGATGATGATTTGCGCGACGCCGATGAAGAGCGGAATCAGTCCGCCCAGCAGCCAGGGACCGGGGCGGCCCACAAAGCCGTTGATGAAAGAGAGCCCGATGAGCAGTGCGAAGCCGATGTTGCCGACCACGATGCCTTTGTACAGCATGCGGTTTGCCTGCCACTGATAGTAATCCACTTCGTACGGCGATGCCGTTGGGGCAGCCGGCTGCGGCGGTGGCGGCGGCGCCATACCGCGGCCGCGTCCGAAGCGCCCCATATCGGGCGGTGGCGTGAGGCCACGGGAAATCATCGCCATGCGTTCCTGGTGCGCCATCCAGCGGCTGGCAATACCCCAAACCATCGGCAGCCCGAAGATGCAAAATATGGCCAGAACGGCGGCAAACGAGTCAGAACTGTGGTCCATGGTTATTGAGCTCTCCCAGTGGTAATGCGAACGCTGCCGTCGCCGGTAGCAATCTCCAGGCGCCCTGTTCCGGCGCCCATTTGAAATGTCGTCTCAGAGCGGTCGTCGCCGCTGCGAACGCGCCGGCCGTCAACCCGCAGGCTGCCATCGCCGGTCATGGCGTGCACGGTGACATCCGAAGACGCAAGCGCCACGCGAATCGATCCGTCAGCCGTGTGAAGACGGCCGCCGCCAAGCGCCAAGTCCGTTCCATGAATGCTGCCATCCTGGCAGTCAACTGTAATCGACTGCGCCCGTAGCCCCGACAATGTTGCCCCGTCGCACCCGCGCACTTCCAGTACCGCCGCTTGCGGCACCCGGATTCGTACCGCGTTGTCGGAAAATCCGAACATCGCGAACTGGAATCCACCTGACGCTGCGCGGCGCACGACGACGCCGTCGTCCGTCTTCTGCACCGAAAGCGCAGCGCGCGGCGCCGTCGACCACATCAGGCCGGCCGACCGGCTATCATCTTGAACGTGAACGCGGCCGTCGTCCGATGGCTCGACGTAGATCCGCGAATCCCGATCGTCAACCAGAACGTGCGGCGTATCGCCGGCCGCAAAAGCGTAGGCGGTTGTAGAACCGGTCGAAAATTCGGGGCGCAGGCCGCGTGCTTGCGAGATGATGCCGCCGGCGATAAACGCCTCGGCTCCCAACAACACTGCCACGACTCCGGCACGTGAGTAACGCATGCCTCATCTACGGCGGGGCGCCCGCGATGTTTCACGAAACAGCAGCCGCCCTGCGGCGTATGTAAGGTGTGGCTGCGGCACTATTGGAGGCACCCGTAATAGAACCCGGCGGGATGATCCCCGACGCGATGCTCGTCGCGCAAACACTACGTGGACGTCCCGAAGCGTTCGGCGCGCTCGTCGAGCGGTACGACCGCGCCGTGTATTATTTGGCATACCGCACGCTCCAGGATCGCGAAGAAGCACGCGACGCCGCCCAGGAAGCCTTTTTCAAAGCCTATCGGAGCCTGAAGACCTTTAAGCCCGAGGCAAAATTCTCGACCTGGCTGTTTGCCATCACGTATCACGGTTGCTGCGACCGTCTGGCGCGGCGCAAACGTTACTCGAATGAAGAACTGCCCGAGCGCGCGGACCCGGCAGCGGGGCCCGAACGCGAGGCGATCGCCAATGATGAAGCCCGCCGTTTGCACGCCGCAATCGACGCGCTTCCGGAAAAATATAGAACCGTGATCACGCTCTACCATCTCCAAGGAAAACAGTACGAGGAGATCGCGAGCGTTCTGGGTATGCCGATGGGCACGGTAAAAACCCACTTGTTTCGCGCGAAAGAGCAGCTGCGCAAACTGTTGAATGAATCAGCTGGAGTCAGCGAATGAACCGATACGAATCCGACGACGACCTCGACCGCGCACTTTTTGCGCTCGACCTGGAAGAGCCGCCGCAAGACCTGCGGGCGGCGATCCTCGCCGGTACGATCTATCGCGCGCCGCTGGCCGTGCGTCCGTGGGAAGTGTGGGCGATTGGTATCGTCATGGCGGTTGCAGCGTGGCTGGTTGTTTCGCTGCTGGTCGGCGGAGCTAGCTTCTCGTTCGGCGGCACGCTGGATCGCATTGGTGAAGCGGTTTCGCAGATTACCCGCCCCGAAGTCTTGTTCTGGATCGCGATGGGAGCAAGCGCGACGTTCTGGATTTCTCAGTTGAATTTAACCGTCGCGCCGGGGGTAGCACGCAGCGTCCGCCTATAACTACGGTATGGACACTCAGCGCGCCCACCATATTCTCGTCGTCGAGGACGACGCGGCGATTAGCCGCGTCCTCAAACTCGAGCTGGAGCACGAGG
>CAZERJ010000020.1:0-11456 GCA_964514445.1 uncultured bacterium
AGAGTACGGGTCTGGTGGCCCGCACGGTCTTCAAAACCGCTGAGGCCGGGGCAACCCGGCTGCTAGGTTCGATTCCTAGACTTTCCCGCCAGCGGTGCAGGCCGCCATCGATGGGGCGCATGTCGTTCGTCGCGAAATGATCGGTTGCAATGGGCATTCCCACGGACACGCAACCTGATGGGTGATGCTAAGTCGCTCTCCGTAACGATTGACGCTGGCGATGCGAAGTTAGCGGGTGATGTGCTGTTGCCTTCGGGCCGGGCAGGGCTCGTTATCTTTGTGCACGGCAGCGGCAGCAGCCGGTTTAGCACGCGCAACCGGCGCGTTGCGCAGATCCTGAATGCGGGCGGCTTCGGTACGCTGCTTGCGGATCTGCTCACTCCGGAAGAAGAAGCGTTTGACGCGCGCACCTCATCGCTACGATTCGACATTCCGATGCTTGCCGATCGCACTACGCGCCTAATCGATTTCGCGTGCAGTCATGACGCGCTGTCACACTTGCGTATCGGTCTTTTCGGTGCGAGCACCGGCGCTGCCGCCGCGATTATTGCTGCCGCGCAACGCGAGCATGCCGTGCACGCCGTTGTCTCGCGCGGCGGACGCGTAGATCTTGCAGGCCCTGCATTGGAAGCGTTACACGCGCCGCTGATGATGGTCGTCGGCGAACGAGATCTCCCCGTGATCGCGCTGCATGAAGACGTGCTGCCACGTATTCGTGCGCCGTTCAAGTATGAAATTATCGCCGGTGCATCGCACCTTTTCGAAGAGCCCGGCGCTCTCGATGAGGTCGCGTCCATCGCACTATCCTGGCTCCGCAGCTCTTTAAATACATCGAAAGGAACGTTGAACGATGTATCCTCCTGAAAACGAACCACCCGAAAGCGCTATTGAAATTATCCAAGAAGATGAGGAACGCAGTACTCTTCGGCGTCCCTTCGTTCCGGATGACGTGCGCGCAGAGCTCGTCGATCGCCTAGACCGATCCGAAGAAGAAGAACTCGATGCGCTACGAGGCGATAATAGCTAAGAGCATTTTTTCTCCGCTTCTTCTTTAAATAATTGGCGCACGCGTTTTAGGATTTGGTGATATGCCGCCGCGCCAATTCAAATCAAACTTGTTGCCGCTCGGTTCCCTGCTCTCAACGAGTGCAGGCCGGTTAGCCACGTGATCGCTTCAGAGAAGACGCTGATGGTGCTCCAGCGGCACGGCGTTCATGCGCCGGTGGAAGACGAAGCGCAGGGCATACCGATCTTCATCGTATGCCGGCAAGATGCGCGTTATGAAAAGGTCATCGAGGTGACGTCTCAAGGCGCGGCTGTTGTGCGCACTGTACCGCTCACTACCGAAAAAGCAACCGGCATCGTTGAGAAGCTGCGCCGGCGCGGCGTCATTCCCGACGCTCTGCGTCAGCGCCGCACGCTCGAACATTTGCTGATGCAGTGCTCGCAGCTGTATCTCAGCGAAGGGCTCGAGCTTTTCGAACTCGCGCCGGTCTATTTGAACGAAACGGACTACACGGTCGCGACGGCGCGGATGAAAAAGCGCGGCGCCGTTCGTACGAATGCGAACGTCATCCGCGGAGAGACGGCCCGATCAACTAAACGCAAGTCATCCGTTTAGTTCTAATACACTCACGGTATCGTTGTCTCATGAGCGGCAAACGACTTCCTTGGCCGGTGCTGCGGCAACTGCGCGGCCCGGATAAACTCGGCCTCGGTTCGGCAGCACAATCAGAAGAAAAACGCGACTGGACTGCGCACACATCGGGCGCGAAAGTGGTCAAGAGCGTTTGTCCTTACTGTGCGGTCGGTTGCGCGCAAGACGTCTACGTCAAAGACGGGAAGATCACGCAAATCGAAGGCGATCCCGCGAGCCCCATTTCCCGTGGTCGCCTGTGTCCCAAAGGCGCGGCTACGCGCACGATGGTGCAAAGTCCGGCGCGCGAGTACAAGGTCAAGTACCGCCGGCCGTACGGCACCACATGGGAAGACCTCCCGCTCGAGCAGGCGATGGAGATGATCGCCGACCGGGTGCTCAAGACGCGTCGCGAAACGTGGGAGGCGACCGACGATGACGGCAAGACGATCAATCGCTGTTACGGCATCGCAAGTTTAGGCGGCGCGACGCTCGACAACGAAGAAAATTACGTGATGAAAAAACTCTACACTGCGCTGGGCATCGTGCAGGTAGAGAATCAAGCGCGAATATGACATAGCTCGACGGTTCCCAGTTTGGGAACCTCGTTCGGCCGCGGCGGCGCCACTGATTTCCTCCAGGATATGCAGTACTCGGACTGCATCGTCATCATGGGGTCGAACATGGCCGAAAACCATCCGGTCGGCTTTCAGTGGGCGATTGAAGCACGAGAAAAAGGCGCACGTCTGATTCACATCGATCCGCGCTTCACCAGAACCAGTGCCATGGCGGATACGCACGTCGCGCTGCGTCCGGGAACCGACATCGCATTCCTGGGCGGCATCATCAACTATATCCTTGAAAACGATCGCGCATTCAAAGAATACATCGTGAATTACACGAACGCGCCCGTGCTGCTGCGCGAGGATTTCAAAGACACCGAGGATCTCGGCGGGTTTTTCTCGGGGTGGATGCCGGATAAAAGCGGCTATCACTTCGGCACGTGGCAGTATGACGAGATGGATCTGCACGGTGCTGCCGGCCAGCGCGAGAGCGAAGAATCGCTCGCGCAAATGGAACCGTTTAAGCAAAAAGAGGACGCGCTCGAAGCCGGCGAGCCACCGAACATGGACAAGACGCTGCAACATCCGCGTTGCGTGTACCAGGTGCTCAAGAAGCACTATGCGCGCTACACGCCGGAGATGGTTTCGCGCATCTGCGGCGTGCGGTCCGAGCAACTCATCGAGGTCGCCAAAACACTGTGCTATAACAGTGGACGCGAACGAACCGGGTGTTTCGCGTACGCGGTGGCGTGGACGCAACACACATACGGCGTGCAAATGATCCGCGCGGCGACGATCATCCAGTTGCTGCTTGGAAACATCGGACGGCCGGGCGGAGGCGTCTATGCCCTGCGCGGTCATGCTTCCATTCAAGGATCGACCGACATCCCGACGCTGTTCGATATTTTGCCGGGCTACCTACCCATGCCGCATGCGCAGCAGCATTCGAACCTGCAGCATTACATCGAATCCGAAGGTGCGAAAACCGGCTTCTGGGGCAACATCGACAAGTACACGATCAGTTTGCTCAAAGCGTGGTTCGGCGACGCCGCGAATGCAGACAACGAGTACTTATTCCAAGAACTTCCGCGCATCAGCGGCGATCACTCGACGTACCGCAGCGCAATGGGCATGCTGGACGGCAAAGTGAAAGGGTTCTTTTGCGCCGGTGAAAATCCGGCAGTCGGTTCCGCGAACAGCGGTTTGCACCGCCGGGCGCTGGCCAATCTCGAATGGCTCGTCGTGCGCGATTTCAGCGATATTGAAACGTCGGCATTTTGGTACGATTCGCCGGAGATCGAAAGCGGCGAACTACAAACCGAAAAGATTCCGACGGAAGTGTTTTGGATGCCGGCCGCCGCGCATACGGAAAAGGACGGCTCGTTCACCAACACGGCGCGTTTGCTCCAGTGGCATCACAAAGCTGTCGAACCGCAGGGCGATGCGCGTTCGGAGCTGTGGTTCTACTATCATCTCGGGCGGACCATCAAAGAGAAGATCAAGTCCGGAAATGAGCCGCACACCAAACTGATCGAAGCGCTGTCGTGGGACTATCCGTTGCTCGGCGAGATTCAAGAGCCCGACGCGCATATGGTGCTGCGCGAGATCAGCGGCTATGATGCGCAAAACAAAGCGCTAGGCGCGTATACGGAGCTCAAAGCCGACGGCAGCACGCGCTGCGGCTGCTGGATCTATTGCGGATCGTTCAAAGATGAGCAGAACCAAACCGCGCGGCGCAAACCGCATTGGGAACAGAATTGGGTTGCGCCGGAGTGGGGCTGGTCGTGGCCCGCGAACCGGCGCATCCTCTACAATCGCGCTTCATCCGATCCGTCCGGCAAACCGTGGAGCGATCGCAAGCGCCTGGTGTGGTGGGATGAGGCCAAAGGCGAATGGACCGGCGAAGATACACCGGATTTTGAAAAGACGAAGCGTCCCGATTACGTTCCGCCGGAGGGCGCCACGCGCGAAGCCGCGATTGCGGGATGGCATCCGTTCATCATGCAGGACGATGGCTTAGGCTGGATCTTCGTACCGAACGGTGTCGTTGACGGACCGCTGCCGACGTACTACGAGCCGCAAGAGTCGCCCGTAGAGAATCTGCTGTATCCAAACGTGCAAGCAAATCCCGCGCGCCAGCAGTTCCCACGCAAATTCAACGAGTACAATCCCTCGCCGAGCAACGAGAATCACAACGTCTTTCCGTTCGTGCTCCACACCTATCGCCTCACCGAACATCACACCGCCGGCGGCATGTCGCGAACGGTTCCGCATCTCTCGGAGCTTCAGCCCGAGCTGTTCTGCGAAGTGAGCCCGCAGCTTGCGCAAATGCGCGGCCTCGTGCACGGCCAGTGGGCGACGATTTGGACGATGCGCGCCGTCGTCGAGGCGCGTGTCATGGTAACGGATCGCGTTCAGCCGATGCACATGAACGGCAAAGTTTTCCACTCCGTCGGCTTGCCGTACCACTGGGGCAGAAAAGGGCTGGTCACCGGCGATCAAGTCAATGACTTGCTGCACATTGCGCTCGACCCCAACGTGCATATCCAAGAGACGAAAGGTTTGACATGTGACATCCGGCCGGGACGAAGACCGCGCGGGGCAGCGATGGCGGAGTTTATGGAACAGATTCGAGCAAATGCGTCGGCGGAAAAAGCATGAACGTGATTGATCTCACGGCGCTGCGCGAGGTGACATCCGCGCAAAACGAATCGGCAACGTATGGACCGGCGCAACAACAGCGCATGGGATTCTTCACCGACACGACACTTTGCATTGGCTGTAAAGCGTGCGAAGTAGCGTGTAAGGAATGGAACCATCTACCGGAAGACGGATACGAGTATTCCGGCATGTCCTACGACAACACGCAAGAGCTGAGCGGCACGACCTGGCGCCACGTGGCGTTCGTCGAGCAGTTCGACAAAGGCACAAATCAAAACCGCTGGCTCATGGAATCAGATGTGTGCAAGCATTGCACGAATGCCGGCTGTTTGGATGTGTGCCCCACCGGTGCGCTGATTCGCACTGAGTTCGGTACCGTGGTGTTACAGGAAGACGTTTGCAACGGGTGCGGATACTGTGTTGTGGCGTGTCCGTTCGGCGTTATCAGCGAACGACAAGATAAACACGTCATGGGCAAGTGCACGCTCTGCTACGATCGGCTTAAAGTTGGCGAAAAGCCTGCGTGCGCCAAGGCTTGCCCAACGGAATCGATTCAGTACGGCGCGGTCGATGAACTGCGCGATCGGGCGGAGCGCCGCTTACAGAACGTGCAGCAGCGGTTCGAAGGTGCGCGGTTATACTTACACGATCCGAACGACGGCATCGGCGGCGGCGGGTCGATGTTCTTGCTGCTCGATGAATCCTCGAAGTATGGGTTGCCGCCCGATCCGGTGGTCGCGACAGGTAAACTGCCGCAGATGTGGAGCGCCGCCTTCACCGCTGCCGCAATGCTGCTCGGCGGCATCGTCATCGCCGCCATTGGACGCAGATGATGGTCAAGAGCGCGGGCACCATGCACGACGATCAAGCCGGCTATTACGGGCGGCCGATGATCAAGCCGCCTGAATGGACGGCACTCATTCCGGTTTATTTCTGGGCCGGCGGTGCGTCCGGTGCGAGCATGACGCTCGCTCTTACGCAGCGCGTCCGCGGAAACGACGCGCTCGCCCGAACGTTGATCTTTGGTGCGGCCGCGGGAACGGCGCTCAGCGGATTCTGCCTGATCTTCGATCTCAAGAAGCCCTCGCGATTCATGAACATGCTGCGTGTGTTCAAGCCGACCTCACCGATGAGCATGGGCACGTACATCATTTCGGTCTTCGGTGGCGCAACGATGACCGCCGCTGCTTGCGAATTGACCGGAATGCTGACGCCGCTCGGCCGCGCTGCCGAGACGGTTGCCGGCTTGACCGGTCCGGTGATGTCGGTGTATACGTCGGTGCTCATCAGCGACACTGTTGTGCCCGCATGGTACCTCGGTAGAAAAAGTCTGCCTCGCGTGTTTGCGGCAACGTCCGCGTCGACCGCAGGTGCGCTCGGGATGCTGTTTGGTAATCCGCAAACGAGCAGCGGTGCGCGCCGTCTGGCAATTGCCGGCGGTGCGCTGGTGCCGCTTGCGCTGGATCGGTTGCATAAAGAACTCGGACCGTTTCAAGCCAAAGCCTACGAAGAAGGCGAGCCCGGCGTGCTCGCGCGCGCTGCAAAGGCTATGAATATCGCCGGCACGTTATGCGCGGTTCGTGGCGGCAAAGCGCCGGTATTCGCACGTGTGGGCGGCGCGATGCTGCTGGCGGGTGGTTTAGTCGAACGTTTCGCGATCATGCGCGCAGGTCACGAATCTGCGCGCAATCCCGCGTACACGATCAACGCACAGCAATCAGCAGCCACACGCTAAACAACGAGAGTCCACCCATCGCGTACAGCACGTAATCAGTGTAAATACCGGTGTGCATGGCGCGGATCGGTGCGACCAATAGTGCCGCAACGCCCGTGACTCCGGCGGCAATCCGTTCGCGATATAATCCTGCAAAGGCAAGCGCAAAGGCGCACAGGCATACCGCCAGGTTGATCGCCAGATCCTCAGGTTTCTGTTCGAGCGGCTTGACGGTGCCGGCAGCGTTCACGAACGCGTGCGCCGCCGAACTAACGGCATTTGCAAACGTGCCGCTCACGCCGATATACGCTGCAATCGCAAGCAGTAAGACTGGTGCAGCGATATCCCCGGCCGGTGTGCGTTCGAGATGGTCCTCAACGCATTCCGCAACTTCAATCTGCGGCGTCTGCCCGCCGCCTTGTGCCTTTCCGATACCGAACGTCACGTGCAATCCCGAGCGAAGTACCGCAGCGCCGTCGATCGCCGAAGCCACGGCCATGAAGATTGCAATCCACAAAAAGCCATGCTCCTTCATCGCCGCGTCGTACCATATTTTCGCCGATGAAATCGCGAACGGCGGAAGCGCCGCCAGCGCCAACCCGCCGATGAGATACAGCGCGCTCGTGACTTTCGCACGCCGGCCGGCGCCGCCGAGCACGCCCTCGTCGAGCGACTTGAAGCGATTCAAGTAATTGCCGGCGCACACGAACAGTGCGCCTTTGATGACGCCGTGCGCGAGAACGAATAGCGCGGCCGCCGCCACGCCGGCGGCGTTGAAGAGTGCGAATGCGGCGACAAACATTCCCGAGTGGCTCACCGTCGAAAACGCGAGCAGCCGTTTGAGGTGACGCTGCAAGAACGCCATGATCGCGCCGAAGAGCGCCGTCACCAGCGCGAGGGTGACGAACACGGGCTGCAACTGCGCGGTGTGCGGGGCAAGTGAAGGTGCAAAGCACGTCCAGAACACCCGCGCCACTCCATACAGCGCGAGTTGGACCATGATGCCGGAGAACAGCACGCACACCGGCGTCGGCGCAACGGCGTGCGCATCGTCGAGCCAGTAATGAAACGGTGCAACCGCGCCTTTGATGAAAAATCCGCACACGATCAGTGCAAACGCGATGACGATGAGCGCGTCCGGCGGGCGCTGAGCAAGGAAGACGCCGATCTGGTGCATGTTCAACGCGCCGGTGCGCCCGTACAGCAGTGCAATGCCGAGCAGCACGCAAAAGCCGCCCAGCGTATTGGTGACCGCCAGGTTAATCGCGCCTGCGATTGATTCCGCTTCTTCGATCTTGTGCGCCGTGAGTGCGATCGCCGCAGCGGTCATCAATTCAAACCACACGAACATGTTAAAGAGATCGCCGGTCAGCGCGAATCCGCACATCGCGCCCAAAAACGCAAGCAGCAGCGTCTGAAACAGCGTGCCGACGTTATCGAATCCGTCGAACGTGTAGAGGGAAGCAACGAACACCAGCAGCGCCACGAACGCCGCTAATCCGCCGCCCATAGCATCGACGCTCAAACTAATGCCGACCGCCATGCCGGCATGCGGCGTCCACGCGCCGATCCACTCAATGAGCGGGCGTCCGTGCAGTACGGCCAGCGCCATCGATCCCGATCCAAAAAACACGAGCAACGAAACGATCATCGTGACCGCCGGCGGTACTTGTTTGGGCAGCACCTTTCCGAGCGGAGCGATAATCGCTGCGGCCGCGAGCGGCACGGCGATGCACAGCGGCGCGATGATTGCCGCTTGCGATTCGCTCATCCGCGCATCTGCCTCATTTTATGGGGATCGACCGTTCCGAGACGGCGGTGAATTTGAATCGTCAACCCGAGTAACAGCGCGGCTACCGTTGCACCGACAACGATATCCGTGAGGGTGAGCGCTTGCACGATCGGGTCGACGACGGCTGTTCCGGGCGGCGAGCTCTTGGAGAAGATCGGAGCGCCGGCACTTTTCCGAAAGCCAATCGAAAGCAGCAAAATATACGTCGATGATTGCACGACGGTTAAACATAAAATCGTGTGCACGAGATGACGGCTGTGGACGATGCCGTAGCAGCCGATGAAAAAGAGCCAAACGGCAACGGCATATGGCACAAAATCAAGCACCGTCATTCCGTTGATTCCTCTTTTTGCCGCGTTTGTTTGATGAACGCGGCAAGCACGACGACGAAACCGCAGCCGATTTCAAAAAACACGGCGGCATTGATAATCAGTACCAAGCCGCCGGATCCCACGCTGCCGATCTCGCCCATAGGAAGCATATTGCGCAGAAATGCGCCCACGAGGAATGCCGTGGCGATACCGATGCCTGCATATGCGAGGCCGCCGAGGGATTCCAGCGATTCCGCCACTTCTTTGCGCGCGGAGCGCACGAACGTTTCGAAGCCGGCGCCAAGAAATACGCACACCAGTGCGCTTCCGAACACGGCGCCGCCTTGAAATCCTCCGCCCGGCGTGATGGTTGTATGCACGGCGACATCCATTGAGAGCGCAGCGACGAACGCGCATAATCCGGTCGCGAACCAGCGGATAGCCGGCGTGCCGCCGTGCGCGAGCGATCCCATCGGTTCACTGAAATCACTTTCGGCGCTTTGCACTGCGCTGAACATGAAGAGCACACCGGTAACGGACGTGAAGAAGATGAACTCTTCTCCAAGCGTGTCAAACGCGCGCACGTCAAAATTGACTGCTGTTGCGGCGTTATCGATATGCCGCAGCGGCACCGAGGCGTGCAGAACGAAATCGCTGTACCCGCCGTTGAACGCGCCGAAGGCCGGCAAACCGGCGAAGCCATACAGCAGCGCCGCCGCCGCCGGAAGTGCTAGAACGAGAAACGCAAGCGTGCGGTAACGCGGATTCAATTAATGTTCCCCGTTTTCATGATCGCAACGAGCACCATCAGCGGCACAGCGATCCCCCCAATGGCCGTTTCCGAGAGCGCAACGTCCGGAGCCTGAAGCACAAAAAACAGCAGCGCCAACATGCCCCCGAACACCGAGTAGACGAACAGCTGATGGATCGGACGCTTCGTAAAAACGACGGCAGCGCCGCAAATCGCGACGGACGCAAACAGCAATACTTCCAGTAAACTCATGTCTTCGGACGGCGCCGGTATTCGGCAACCGCAATGGCATGCGAGGTAATCGGTCCACCCGCGATGATGGCCAGAAACACGATCAGCATTTGCAGTGTCGGCTGTCCGGCCGGTACGCGGACGATAACTGCTGCGAATGCAAACACCGGCGCAAGAATCGAACCCGCAGCGGCGCAATGAAGCGCGGCGAAATTGTTACGGCTGCGAAGCACGCCTACCGCCGCCACCGAAGCGCACAGTGCCGCGAGCGCAAGCAATGCCGCGATGACGATCTGCCGCACCGTTAAAGCCACCGCTCCAAGAAGTGCGCGTACGTAATTGCCGCTCCGCTGCCAAGCAGCGCGGCAACGATCGCGAGCTCGACAAACGACGGCTGGGCGAAAACGATGGAAAGCAGCGCGAACATCAATGTGCCGAGCGTGCCGATCATTTGCAGGGCGACAAGCCGCCGGGTAATGTCGCCGGTGAAGACCGCGATCGCCAATATCGCGATCGGGATGAAAAAAAGTTCCGTGCCGAAAAGCAGGCCGGTGAACATTAGGAATCTGCCTGCGGCGCCGTAAGCCGGTGCACGAGCAAATCGCGATCGGTCACGTCTGCCACAATTGTGTTCGGCGCAGCGCAGATTCCGTAAATCGCGATCGGATCTTCGTCGAGCGGCTGCCGCTCGAAATATCCTTCCAAAAGATCGCCGCGAATGATGCGGCTCAGAACCATCACGGAATCTGCCAGCATCTTTGCAGGAACGCTCGCAAGTTTGCGAGCCGAGCGCCACGAAACGCGCAGGTCAACCTTGCTCTGCCGGAATGCCCACCAAATAAGCGCGACGGAAAGCACCGTGACGATAATCCCGACTATTACTTCGCTAGCGTCTTGCACCATGGCGGTCATTTCGTACAGCGCGAAGATACAAACGCACCAAATGCCCCATCGCATCATGGCTGCTTCGGCGCCTCCATTTGCACGCGCAGCGGTGGAAACCCAACGATGTCGTAGGTTCCGGACGCAATCGCGATTTTTGCTTCGCCGAACGCTGCAAGAATATCGCGCGCCATCGCGTCTTTGACCTCGCGAATGCCGCGGTCCGGTACGACGAAGCGCATTGCGAGTTCAACCCAGTTGTCGGTCATGCGGTAATAGACCCGCGGCTCAAGTGCAATCGGCTGCAAGTCATACACGCGTTGGAGATGGTCGAGAGCCGCCTTGCTCGTTGAAAGATTCGAGCTATGTTTGCGAGCGACGTCGAGCATGATGCGCTCGGCTTCTTGATACTTGTCGTTGTAGCCGATACCCAGCGTGAACTCTTCCCAAATGAACGGAAAGTCGCGCGTATAGTTGCAGACCGGTTCATCGAAAATGATGCCGTTGCTCACGGTAACGACGCGGCCGGTGTACTGGCGCGCCATCACCCACATCGCCGGGTCGGCTTGCGGTGCGACCGGCGGAGGTTGACCCATCTCCAGTACCGTCGTTTGAATAAAGTCGAGCGCAATCACCTCGCCGCGAACACCGCCGATGATAATGCGGTCGCCTAAACTAAACGTTTTGCCGCGCAAGATCACAAAATAGCCGGCGATCGCAATGATGAAGCGCTGAAGCGCGAACGCAACACCGACGCCAATCAGCCCCCCAAGCGTCGTGAGGTTGCTTCGCGGTCCGGCCCAGATCGAAATGAACGCGACGATAAAGAACAGCGCAAGAAAGACCGCGATCGCTTGGTGGCCCCAGAAACGGAACCGGTCCGTCGTTGCGCCTCCGCCGCGGACGATGCGCAGC
>CAZERJ010000020.1:11556-35853 GCA_964514445.1 uncultured bacterium
CAGCGCAATGAGTGCGAGCGTGAAAAGCAGCTTCTCACCATTGGTGGCGCTGACTCCGACGAGCGTGATACCGTGAACTCGCACGCTAGAAGGGTTCCCGTCCTGCGCCGTTTCTATATACGGGCATGCCCGAAATCACGCTATCGAATGCATGCGGTCATTCCGTTACGCTTTCAACGCTTGGCGCGGCGGTAACGTCGATTCGAGTGCCGGATGAAGCGACGGTGAGCGCAGGAAGCAGCGCCGGCAAGAGTATCGGGCGTTACGCAAACCGCATCGCGCGTGGCAGGTTTATGCTCGATGGCGTTCAGTACGAGCTATTGACGAACGAAAACGGCAACACGCTGCACGGCGGCCCCGACGGCTTTTCGCATCGCGAGTGGACGGTTGCAGAGCACGACGAGCGTCAAGTCGTGTTTTCATTGCACAGTCCTGACGGCGATCAAGGTTTCCCGGGCGATCTCGATTGTACGGCAGAGTATCTCTGGACGGCCAACAATGAGTTGCACGTCATTTACACTGCGCGAAGCGGCAAACCGACGGTCGTGAACTTTACCAATCACGTGTACTTCAATCTCGGCGGCGAGGAGACGGTCGCCGCCTACATCTTGCAGATACCGGCCTCGCGTTACACCGTTGTCGACGATCAGCTCATACCAACCGGCGAGATCGCCTCCGTCGAGGGCACCGATCGTGATTTTCGAAGCGCGCGCGTGCTTGGCGAGATGCCGATAGATTGCTGCTACGCGATCGACGGATGGGACGGCTCGCTTCGCCCGGCGGGCCGTTTGACCGATCCGCGAAACGGCCGCGCCATCGAGGTGCGCACAACGCAGCCTGGGTTCCAACTCTACACGGGCAAGAAAGGCGCCGTTGCGATGGAGATGCAGCATTTCGCTGACGCGCCGAATCACCCGAATTTCCCCTCCACCGTACTGCGCCCCGGCGAAACGTTTCGCGCGGAAACGATTTACCGGTTCCTGTAGGCCGCCGCCCGCGCCGGGCGAATACCTCGCGCCGTGCCTGAATTCGTTTATCAGATGTACCGCGTCGGCAAGCGCGTGCCGCCGGGACGCGACATCCTCAAAGACATCTCGCTCAGTTTCTTTCCCGGCGCGAAGATTGGCGTGCTCGGTCTGAATGGCGCGGGCAAATCGACGCTGCTGCGCATCATGGCAGGCGTGGACACCGAGTTCGAGGGCGAGGCCAAAGCGATGCCCGGCATCTCCATTGGTTTCTTGGAGCAAGAACCGAAGCTCGATCCGGGCAAAACGGTGCGCGAGACCGTCGAGGAGGCGTTAGGCGAAATCAACCAGGCGCGCCGGCGATTGGAAGAAGTCTACGCCGCATACGGCGATCCCGATGCGGATTTCGATAAACTTGCGGACGAGCAGGCGAAACTCGAAGCGATCATCGCCGCGGGCGGCGGCGAGAACTCCGATCTCCAGTTGGAAATTGCGGCCGACGCGTTACGCTTGCCGCCGTGGGATGCTGTTGTTGGAAATCTTTCCGGCGGCGAGCGGCGCCGCGTCGCGCTGTGCCGCCTTCTGCTGAGCAAACCGGACATGTTGCTGCTCGACGAGCCGACCAACCACCTCGATGCAGAAAGCGTCGAGTGGCTGGAACAATTTTTGCAGCGCTTCCCCGGAACGGTCGTTGCAGTTACGCACGATCGGTATTTCCTGGACAACGCCGCCGAGTGGATTTTGGAACTCGATCGCGGCCGCGGCATTCCGTGGAAGGGCAACTACACGTCGTGGCTGGAGCAAAAGGAAAACCGCCTGAAAGCGGAAGAAGCCGCTGAAAGCGCTCGGCAGAAAGCGATCAAACGCGAGCTGGAATGGGTTCGTTCGTCAGCGCGCGGCCGGCATTCGAAGAGCAAGAGCCGTCTTTCGCGCTTCGAGGAGCTTTCGAGCTACGAATATCAACGCCGCAACGAAACGCAAGAGATCTTTATCCCTGTCGCCGATCGTCTCGGCGATTCAGTCATCGAATTGAGCGGCGTGCGTAAAGCGTTCGGCGACAGACTGCTCATGGACGATGTTTCACTGCGCATTCCACCCGGCGCGATCGTGGGCATCATCGGTCCCAACGGCGCCGGCAAGACGACGTTGTTCCGAATGATCACCGGTAAAGAACAGCCCGACGCGGGCGAGGTCAAAATTGGACCGACCGTGCATTTGGCAATGGTTGACCAGTCACGCGAATCGCTCGAAAACGACAAGACGGTGTTCGACGATGTCACCGGCGGATTGGACTTGCTTCAGGTCGGGCGTTTCGAGATGAATTCTCGCGCGTATCTGAGCCGCTTCAATTTCAAAGGCGCGGATCAGCAAAAGCAAGTCGGTAACCTTTCGGGCGGCGAGCGTGGGCGTTTACATCTTGCGAAGATCTTGCTCACAGGCGCGAACGTACTGCTGCTGGACGAACCCTCGAACGATCTCGACGTCGAAACACTGCGCGCGCTTGAAGATGCGCTCGCTGAGTTTGCTGGAAGCGTGCTGGTCGTCAGCCACGACCGCTGGTTCTTGGACCGCATTGCCACGCACATTCTCGCGTTCGAAGGCGACTCGCGCGTGCACTTCTTCGAGGGCAACTACCGCGAGTACGAAGACGACAAGGTCAAACGTCTGGGCGAAGAAGCGGCACGGCCGCACCGTATCCGTTACAAGCCGCTGGTGCGCGCATGAAGCGCGCGCTCATGCTTGCGCTCGCGGCGATGCTTTTGCTTGCCGCTACGCCCGTTCGCGTGCCGCAGGCGGAGATCGATGCGGAGAATGCGCGCTGGACGGCGCTCGGCGTGAAACTACCCGCGTCGGGGATCGTAAAACCGGAACCCTACGCGGCGCCGTATGACGTGCACTCGTTCATTGTGCCGAGTTCGTGGTATGACCGTTATTACACCGAGCTCAAGAGCGGGCACATGTCGGTGCAAGCCTCGGCGGTGCGCGAAGATCTTGCGACGTTGCATTTTGTGATGCAGAAAACGTATGCGGGATATGTCAGTGCGCAAGAGCGCTACAAGTGGAACTGGACCGCTTGGTTTAAGCAGTGGGATGCCGCCCTTGCGCGCATGGGCAATGCAAAGGTGCCGCTCAAAGAAGCGTTCGCGCCGTGGGCGTCGTTGCAAAACGTGCAGCTCGACAACCATTCCGGCGTTGCGAATTTCGATGCTTTCAACAGCGGCTCGCAGAGCGCGCAGCTTGCGGGAAGGCCGGCCGCGCCATGCACGTCGCTTACTACCGCGCGCGCGACCTATCACTTGAATGCGGCCGATAAAGGCCAACAACCGCACGCGGTTCAGGAATGGAACGGGCAGTCGTTTGCGCCGGCGTGGTATATGAGCTTTCCTCAGCGTGACGGCGTGGCAAAGAGCGTTTCGTGTGGACGTCCCATTGCGCTTCACGCCCTGAGCTCCGTTTCCGTCCCGCAGGTGGCATCGTACGAGACGCTCGCGGCCGGAATCGCGTACGTGCGCATGCCGACGTTTACAGATGCAAATGATGACGCGATCCGCGCTGCGCTCACCAAAGCCGGCGGCCTTGGTAAAGAGCGTGTCGTGATCTTCGATCTGCGCGGGAACGACGGCGGAAATGCGCCGGTAGACGTGATCTCGAATTGGTTTGCGCAGAGCGCGGTCGATCAAGCCTCGCAATTTGCGCAAACCGGAACGCAATCGTGCTTTCGCAACGCGTTATTCTTCGGCTTGCAACAGCAGCTGGCGCTCAAACTCAAACCGCCGGTGTCAGCCGGCATGTCTCGTTTTCTCCAAAACATCGTGGATCTCGTAGGGCAACCCACCAGCTGCGACATCATCCCGCAAGTCGTCCGCGCAACCTCGCAGCTGCAGGATCATCATTTCGCGCGGCAGTTCGATGCGCAAGGACAAACGCGCGCTATTGCGCTCGTTGACGCGGGCTGCGGCAGCGACTGCGAATACATGACGGCAATATTGGCCGGGTTGCCGGGGACGGTGATCGCCGGCACGAGCACCTACGGCGTCATGGGTTTCTCGCAGCCGGGATACTTCGTGCTGCCGCATTCGGGCGTTGCATTCCGCTTGGCACTCTCACGCACCGACGCATACGGCGACAATCGTTCCGTCGATGGTTACGGCGTCAGCGTAGACGTGCTCTTACCGACCGCGCAATCGCAATCGAAAGAAGCGCTGTTGGCACTGGCAAAGTCGCTGATCTAAAACAGCAGTGTCTGAAACTCACCGGTTTTCACGAAACCGGTGCGGCGGTAGAGCGCGATCGCGCTGGCGTTAAAGTCGTTTACGTACAGACTTAATGTCGGCAAGTCTTCAAGCAATAGGTTGCACAGCTGCGCGAGTGACGCGTGCGCCAAACCTTTGCCACGCAGGTGCGGCGGCGTCCAGATACCTTGCAGTTGCAGCGTGTACGCGCTGCTGGCTCCTGCGTTACAGAAAAAACACAGCTCGCCGTGATATTCGCCCACCCACCACAGGCCTTGCTCGATCATCGCTTCGATGTTCGGCGCGAACTCAGCAGAAGCGCTCGGATCGTAGTCGAGCTCCTGCGAGATCATCTGCGCCGAGTTTTTTGCGACCTCGCTTGCCTCCGAGCGCCTCGCGCGCCGCACGGTGACTTCAGAAACATTCCCCTCAACGACGCTGCCGCGATGCACCGCAAACAATGGTTGACTCTGGCGAACCAGGCGCGGCGGAACGTGGCGGTATCGCACGAGCCTCCAGTACTGCTCGGCCATCCAGCGCGGAGCGACGATCATCCGTTCGCCATGATGCATCGGCGCCGCCGACGCAAGCGACATAATTGCGGCATCATTTTCCGCCGCCAGCACAACCTGTCGCCCGAAGAATGCAATGCCGGCGACCGCGCCGTCATCGTGGGCAACGTACATCGTGCGCCGCGCCGCCGGATGTTTTTCGATCAGCCACGTGAGATAGACGTTTTCGATAGGTCTGCGCGCCAAATACTCGAGCGCCGGCTGTTCTAATGCCGGCGTGAGCGCGTGCGCTGCGCCGAGCATCAAGTCAGTCGAACGACAAAGACCGGCTTGCTCGTCGGCTGCTTACTGCCGCCGGGCGGTTCGACACTGAGCGCAACGGCAACGACGCTTTTTGCATCGACCGGAAGTTGCTGCACTTCAACGCCGCTTTGTGCCGGAACAAAAGTAATCGACGGCGACATCACTTCGCTGCCGCGGTGCTGCGTCCACGCTTGGTAGACTTTCCCTTTGGGCGGCGGTGGGAGCGAATCCATCGCAATATACAAACGGCTGCCGTGGCGGACAACTTGTCCGTATGTAACCGGATAGTGAACCGATTCGGGCGCAACGAGATTTGCCAGTTCGTCTCGTTGATTGGCGAGTTGGCGCGTCATGTTTGCATCGTGCCGTGCGAGCGCGCCGATCTGGACCTTCGATTGCCGTAGCTGCGAGGAGAGGGAAAGATTCACGATTCCTGTTGCCAGCGCAATCGCCAAACAGGCAGCGGCGACCGCATATGCCGGCCACACGACCGGACGAACCGCGCGCATTTCTCCCACGTTCGGACGGATTTGACGCATGATGCGTTTTTTCAATAGCGGTCCTGGAGGCGCTACCGACTCGGCGGCGCTCGCTGCATCGACGCACGCTTCGGCGCTGTACGCGAGATTCTGCACGACGGGCGCTAACTCGCGGTACTCCTGCGCACATGCTGCGCACGTACGCAAATGTTCGCGCACTTCACGAGCTTGATCGGCCGGAAGCGATCCAAGGGCGTAGACGGCGACGTTGTCGAGCATATCGTCGTGCGTGCTCATGCGCTCACCCGATCCGCGAGCGATTCACGCAAACGGCGAAGGCCGCTGCGAATGCGTGTTTTCACGGTGCCCAGCGGTATGCCGGTGCGCCGCGCAATCTCATCGTGTGTCAATCCGCCGAAAAATCCCATCTCGATTGGTTCGCGTTGCTCCGGTGCAAGAAGCGCAAGCGCACTTCGCACCCGCGCCGCATCGATTGCGGCAAACGCGCGATCTTCCATTGGTTCCTCGCCGGGAAGATCCGCCGGAAGCTCCGCGGTAGCGTTCGATTTCGCGCGCAGCGCATCCAGGCATTTGTTGCGTGTCATGCGGACGATCCACCCCGGGAAATTTCCTGAAACGAAAAGCTCCGGCGAACTCCAGACTTTAAGAAAAACGCCCTGTGTGATATCTTCCGCCGCACTGGCCGTTCCCAGCATGCGGTAGGCGACGCCGTACACCAAGCGGTGGTAGGAATCGTAGAGCGATTCGAACGCCGCCGTGTCCCGGGCGCGTACGCGCTCCATGAGCCTCTCGTCGTCCTGCACGTCCATTTCATTCGCTCTACTAACGGAGCAGCACCCGCCCCGGATGATGAATTACCCTGCGGGCGGCTCGTATTCTCCGCTGATTACCGGTGCCTCCGGAAGCGCGGCCAGCAAGTCGTCATACTGCGAGAACCGCGGCGTCGCGGGCGGCAACTGCCTGCGCGGCGCGAAGTCCGGTCGCGGCGGCGTTTCGACGATCGTTTCGAGCGCCGGAATGTCGGCGGGAAGCTGGAGTTGTTCTTCATCGGCGCGCTGCGCAACGCCGCGAACGATGTACGCGGTATGCAGACGTTTGAGCCCGGAAAGCGGCAGCGATTGCACCGGCACGGCGGTAAAAAGATCAGCGACCACTTCGTATGTTGCCGACGACGCGAGCACCGATGCATTGAGCGTTTCCGCGGCAATCTGCAAACGAGCGGCAATGTGCGCGGCGTTGCCGACGATCGCGAATTCACGCCGCTGCGCAAAACCGACTTCACCTGCAACCACGTCGCCTGAGTTCACGCCGAGCGCCACAGCGAACGGCCGCCGTCCTTGTGCTTGCCAGCGTTTATCCATTGAATGCGCAAGGCGCGCAATACGTAGTGCTGCACGCAGCGCTCGCTCTTCGTGGAACCGTTCGGCGGTGAGCACGCCGAAAACGGCCGTGATGCCATCTGAGTTCAACCGCTCGATGACCCCGCCGTGACGAACGATCGCGCGGCCGGCGACGGCGTAAAATTCGTTGAGGTGACGCAGTGTTTCTTCCGCACTGAGCTCCTCCGCGAACAACCCGAAGCTGCGTACGCGCGCGCATACCACGGTTGCATAATGCCGCTGCGCCCAGAGCGCGTGACCATCGCGGCGGTGTTCGAGGAGCTCGTCAACGACATGCTGCGGAACGTACCGCGAGAAGAGCTCGCGCACGCGTGCGCTTTCCTCGCGTTCGCGGGCATAGCGGCGCAAGAAGAAGACCAAGGCAACCGCGGCGCCAGCGGCCGCTAGCGCGATGAGGAATGCGGGCATCTCTTGTAGGTTTCGGCCAAAGCGGCGGGGAGTTGTGCGCTGTATCGTCGTAGGTCGTCTCGATGGGGCCGCTTGAAACTCTCCAGCAGCGCATCTCCGGTTTTGCCGGATATGCTACCAGCGATGCCCGCCGGCTAGCGGACGAACAGGTGCGCGCCTACGTGGGTGAGCGGCTCGCCGCGCTACCGTCACAGCGCGTGGATGCGCTGGCGCCCGACGACCGCGACCGCTACGATCGCGTATTGCTGCGATGCGAATTCCTGAACCAACACGCTTTTGCGCAGCTCGACCGCACGTGCACGCAAAAGCAGCTCGACGCGCTTGCCGCCGATGATGTGCGGCTCGTTGAGGCCGCGGACCGGCTTGCATCGGGCGACTTGCCGCAGGTGCTCAAGGAAATGGAAGGCGCCTTTGACGACCGCGACGCCGCGATGACCGCTCCGTGATCGTCACACTTGCTTTAACGCTCCATCTGTTGCCCGCCCCGCGCAACGTTTCGCAAAACACCTGCGGTGCGCCATTCACGTTTGCCCGCTCGCTGAGCGCGCGCGGATTGGATGCGGGCGCGCTTGACGAGATCAATGAACGTTGGCGCGCACTGGGCATCTCGCAGCTGCGGGCAGGCGGGTCGGATATCACCGTCGAGCACCAGCGCGGTGCGCCGCAAAGTTACCGTCTTCGCGTCGATGGATCGCGCGTTACGATTACCGCCGCCGATGCGGATGGGGCGTTTTATGCGGCGATGACGCTCGCGCAGCTGCCGGTGCGTCAAGAACATCACTGGGTGTTGCCGTGCGTTTCAATTGCGGACGAGCCCGCACTGCGGTGGCGGATTCTCTCCGACGACGTCTCGCGTGGCCCCCTGCCGAATATGCGGTACTTCAAAGAACGCATCCGCACGATCGCCGCATTTAAGATGAACGGCTACTCGCCGTACATGGAACATGTTTTCCAGGCGCCGTCGGATCCATTGCCGGCGCCGCTGGACGGCATTACGCCCGCGCAGCTGCACGACCTGGCGGTGTATTCCGCCAAGTATCACGTTGCATTCGTTCCGGAACAGCAAACGTTCGCGCACATGCACAATACGCTGCGCTACGAGCAATATGCCGGCGCAGCGGAGCAACCACATTCATTTTTGCTCAGCCCCGCCTCGCCGCTCTCCGTGCCCTATGTGAAGCGCCTCATCGACGAAGAATTGCGAGCGGTTCCGCATCCACCGTTTTTTCATATCGGATCGGACGAGACGTCGTCGCTGGGTCAGGGCCAAAGCAAGGCGCTCGCGCAGCAGATGGGCCTCTCGCAGCTCTACGTGCAGCACATCCGTCAGATGAACGACATCGTCAAACCGTCCGGCGCGCGGCTCATGCTATGGGACGACGGCATCGAGAACGATCCGAAGATCATGCAGCTCATTCCGCGCAGCTCAGTCGTTGTCAACTGGCACTACGGCAACGAAAAAACGTTCATGCCGTACATCAATTTGCTCAAACGTGGCGGTTTCGATCAAATGGTCGCGCCGGGAGATTCGAACTGGAACCAAGTGTATCCGGATATCGACACCGCGCTGGGGAACGAGTCCACGTTCATTACCGAGGGCAAAGCGGCGCACGTGCTCGGATTGTTTCAAACCGTGTGGCACGACGATGGCGAGTCGTTGTTCGAGGCGACGTGGTATCCGGTGCTGTATGCCGGCGTGAGCGCTTGGGAAAGCGGCACGACCGCAGAAGCGCGTTACAGTCGCGATTTTCCCGCTACGTTCTTCGGCGTCGACGACTCGGGATTCGCGCAGGACATAGCCGCGCTCGCGTTCGTGCAGCATCGCATGGCCGATGCGTATGATTACACCAGTCATGCCTTGCTGTGGGCTGACCCGTTCGATCCTACATACTCAACCTACGCGGCAAAACTCGACCTGCGCGAACTGCGTTTGCGCGCCGAGATGGCGCAGCAACATTTGCTGGAACACCGCCCGCCGCTTCACCGCAATGCCGCTGCAGTGATGCTCTTGGCTACGCGTGAGTACGATGACATCGCGCGCAATTTTCAGGCTGCGCAAGAGATACGCAACGTTTACTACGGCGCGACATTCCGCGGCCTGGCGTGGTCGAAGTATTGGTTTTGGGAGATGCGCGATCAGTACGAGGAACTCGCGCCGCTTTACGCCGCGGCGTGGCGATACGAGAACCGCGAGAGCCACCTCGGCTCGAATCTGGAGCGCTTTCACGCCGGCGCGCAGTTGAACATCGCCCGCGCGGATCGTGTAAACAACGCAGTGTTCGCGCTCAGCGCGAAGAAGCCGGTTCCAACGCTGGACGAAATCTTGCACCCGTGATTTCCGCCATCCTCATACTGATCGTCTTCCTCGCGTTCGCGGGATTGATGTATGCGCGTATTATGCCGGCGCTGCTCGCCGTGCCCTGCATGGCGGTCGTGATGTCGTTTGCCGCGGGCGTGAATGCGCCGGGCGTCGCTGCAATCGTGGTGACGGGCGCGTCGGCCCTTGCTCCGGTGTATGTTGCGGTGATCTTCGGTGCACTGCTTGGACGCGTGACGCTCGATACCGGCATCGCGCGCAGCATCGTAAACTTTGCGGCGGAGTTTGGCGGCGACCGGCCGCCCATCGTTGCAGCGGTGCTTTGCATCGCCGTCGCACTGCTGTTCATGTCGCTCAGCGGCCTTGGCGCGATTATCATGGTAGGATCCATCGTCCTGCCGGTGATGATGACGGTCGGCGTGCCGCGCAAGATCGCCGCGACGCTGTTCTTGATGGCGTTTGCGCTCGGCTTTATCTTTAACATTGTCAACTGGAAATTCTACACGCAGTACTTCGGCGTCACGCAGCAGCAGATGACCTCCTATGCGTTGATCCTGGCCGCTGTCGATGCACTGGCGCTTATTGTGTATGCCGTCGTCTCGTTTCGGGCGCAGCGCGGGTACGCAACGTGGGCGCTCGCCGCCGAGCGCGTGCGAACCGGCGTTCCATGGTACGCGCTCATTACGCCGGTTCTGCCCATCGTGCTGTACTTTGCATTGCATCTCGATCCGGTGCTCGCGTTTTCGTTTTCTGCGATCTACGGTGCGCTCGCGGCGGCGCCGTCGCGTGCGATCCAAACGCTGGTCGCGGCAGCAATCCGCGGCGTTGAAGACGTCGCTCCAGCCATCGTGCTGTTCGTTGGAATCGGCATGCTACTCACCGCTACGAAAGCTCCGCAGTTTGCGGCGGCCCTTAGGCCTCTGGTGGAATCGCCCGTGTTGCGCAACCCAATCGCCTACATCGCGATATTTGGGCTGCTAAGTCCACTGGTGCTGTATCGAGGGCCGCTCAATCCGTTCGGTGTCGGCATCGCCATATTCACGGCATTGCTTGCGGCGCACGTCTTGCCGCCGCTCATCCTTGTCGCCGCGGTTATGGCAGTCGTTCAAGTGCAGAACGTGTGCGATCCCACGAATACGCAAAATGTCTGGGTCGCGAACTTCACCGGCGTGCATGTCGACGAGATCACCAAACGCACGTTGCCGTATCAGGTCGCCGTCGCGACGATTGCATGCATCGTCGCAGTATCGGCGCAAACGTCGCTTTTCGGCGTCAAAGCTTTTGCATCGCTCGCGCAACCGGCTGCTGCCGCAACGATGCCGCCGGCGGGCATGTTCGTTGGAACGCATGCGATGGCTCACATCGCCGTGGGCAATGACGGCAGTAATGACGCCCGCGCCGCTCAGCGCCAAGTCGTCCAGTCGCTTTCTGCGCCGGGGGTCACGGTATTTGCATTGCAAAGCGAGCCGAACCAAAGCGATTGCTCCGGGAAACCGTATGCCGCGTATGTCACGGTAACGTCAACGCGGTTTGCGCTCATTGAAGGAACCGATCTCGACATCGGGCTGCACTTGGAAGATTGCGGCGGGTGGACCGTCGGCGAGTGGCACGATCACGCGATGTTCCCCTCGCCCAGCGACACCGACGCGCGCACACTGGGCAACCAGGGGGCGCAGCGCTTACTCCAGTGGGCGGGCGCGAATCAGGAACGGTGGTTTAATTTGCTGGGGCATGGACTTGCATACGCATCGACGGACCCGCCCACGTATTATTATTCGTTGTTCAAAACGATCGACGGTAACATGCGCGCGTACGTGCGCGGCGGGGGACCGGCGTACGTCGCGGGGCTGCGAAGTGACGACATCGTCAACAAACTCGACGGCCGCTATTGGTGGGAATACGGAACGTTTCAAACGCAAGCCCGCGCGTACGACGGCAAGCCGCACTCGTTCGAAGTCGACCGCTCCGGCACAGTACTTACGATTCAACTGGGAGAACCGTTCACATCATGACCGCCATCGACGCGCAGCTCGCGCACTACTGCGACGATCGTCAAGACGCGTACTTGAACGAACTCAAGGACTGGATCGCGATACCGTCGATCTCCGCCGACCCGGCATTCAAACCGGACGTGCGCCGGTGCTGCGAGCGTTTGGTCGAGCGCATGAACGAGATCGGTCTTTCGGCGCGCGTACTCGACACCGGCGGCAATCCACTGGCGTATGGCGCATGGTTGAATGCGCCGGGCAAACCCACGGTGTTGATATACGGACACTATGACGTGCAACCGGTCGACCCGGTAGATCTCTGGGAAAGCCCACCGTTTGAGGGCCGCGTCCGCAACGGCAAGATCTACGGCCGTGGCGCGGTCGACGACAAAGGCCAAGTGCTGATGCACCTTGCGGCGATCGAAGCGCACTTGCGGACGCGTGGCGCGCTGCCGGTAAACATCAAGGTCGTCGTTGAAGGCGAAGAAGAAATCGGCTCGCCGAATTTCGAGAGCGCGCTCGCGCGTTATAAAGACGAACTCGCAGCCGATCTCGCGGTCATTTCAGATACTGCCGTTTATGCCGAGGATGTTCCCTCGCTCACGACGTCAATCCGTGGTTTAGTCCACTGGGAGATCGCCGTCACCGGGCCGGCAGAAGATCTCCATTCCGGCTATTTCGGCGGACTGGTCGACAATCCGATCGAAGTGCTCGCCCGCATCATTGCACGGCTCAAAGATGAAAACGGCACCGTCGTTATACCTGGATTCTACGACGGCGTGCGCGCGCCGGATGCCGCCGCACGCGCGGAATTAGAGTCGCTTCCGTTCGATACGGCGCAACAAGCGCGCGAGATCGCCGTTCCGCAGCTCGGCGGTGAGGCCTCGTACCATCCACTCGAGCGGCAATGGCTTCGCCCAACGCTCGAATGCAACGGCATTTGGGGCGGATATCAAGGGCCGGGAAGCAAGACGATCATTCCAAGTTATGCAAAAGCGAAGATTTCCGCGCGTCTGGTTGGCGATCAAGATCCGGAGTTCGTTAAACGCGTTGTCACCGAGTACATCAAAAGCGTTGCTCCGCCCACGGTGCGTGTGGACGTTGAAGCAGCAGGCGACGTGCGCGCCGTCTCCACGTCACGCGATCATCCCGCCGTCGCCGCCGCTGCGCGCGCAATGGAAGCCGGGTTCGGGAAGAAACCGGTGTTCATCGGCACGGGCGGTACAATTGGGCCCGTAGCCAGCTTCGATCGGATTCTGGGCATGCCGCAAGTGCTCATCGGCGTGGGGCTTCCCGACGATCGCATCCACGCGCCGAACGAGAAGTTCACGCTCTCGCAATTTTTCGGCGGCATCAAAACCATGTGCGTTCTGTACGACGAACTGGCGCGGTAACATGAGCGCGGAGTGGGTGACGGCCGTTGCAACCGCGGGCACATTTGTTGTCATCGCCGCTTCAGCGTTGGCAGCGCTGTTGCAGCTGCGCCACACGCGCGGCAGCAATCAAATCATCGCGCTCACCGAGTGCCGTGAGAAGCTGGAATCCAAGGAGTTCCAAGACGCGCGCATGTTTATCATCAAAGAGATGCCCCGTCTGCTGGAGGATTCCACGGTCGTTGAGGCCTTGCGCGGACCGTATTTCCCCGACCAGTTACGCCAAATCAGTTACGTCGCGAACTTTTTTGAATCGATGGGCGCGTTTGTCCGCTTTCGCATCATCGACCGGCGCATCGCGTGCGATCTGTGGTGCAGCGTCGTGCTTCTCATGTGGGAAGCCATTTTACCGGTAACGCGCGTGCGGCGGGAGCTCGATCCCGGCATCTGGGAGAATTTCGAATACTTGGCGGTACTTTCGGAAGACTTCGCGCGGCGCCATCCGACCTCGTTTCCCGAAGGCATGCGGCGCATGCCGCTGCGCGAAAGTTCATGAGCCAGCGTCATCCTAAGACGCGTTTCACGGACGCCGCGCACGCATACCGTGCACACCGGCCCGGGTATCCGCCCGGCGTGTTCGATGCGCTGTTCGAAGGTTTGGGCGATGCATCGCAGCTGCTCGTTGCCGATATCGGCGCCGGCACTGGAATCTCGAGCGCATTACTCGCCGAGCGTGTTGCCAAAGTCTATGCGGTTGAGCCGAACGAAACGATGCGCGCGCAGGCCGAGCCGCTGCGCAATGTGGTATGGTCGAACGGCACCGCCGAGCACACCGGTCTTGCGCGTAAGAGCGTCGATCTTGCTTTAGCCTTTCAGGCATTCCATTGGTTCGACGTAGGCGCCGCTTTTGAAGAGTTTGCACGCATTGCGCGCCGGCGCATCGGCATGGTGCAATACGAACGCGACGAGCGTCATTCGTTTACGCACGCGTACGGCGATATCGTGCGCAAATATGCCACCGATGACACGGAAGATCTGCGCGCTCGAACGCTGGAACGCTTCGCAACGCTCGCCGGCGCGCATCTTCGGCGCACGGACGTTCCCTCGGAACAGGCACTGAACGTCGACGGGTTGATTGGCCGCGCTGCGTCGGCTTCGTACTTGCCGCGCTCCGGTGCGCGTGCCGATGCACTCTATGATGAATTACGCGACCTGTACGCCCGTTTTGAGTTGAACGGTACCGTCGCCCTTGTGATGCAAGTGCACGTGCTCTGCGCCGATCTCTAGTGCCGCGCGCGCGCCTACGTTTAGGCATCGACGTGGGCGGCACGTTCACCGACGTCGTCGCTATCGATGCTCAGCGGCGCGAGCTTCTCGCAAGCCTGAAAGTTCCGACGACGCACGACGCACCGGAAGGCGTTGCAGCCGGCATTATCGCCGGAATTCGCCGGCTGTTTGCCGAGCACGATATCGAACCGGGCGATGTCGCGTTCATCGCGCACTCTACGACGCAGGCGACGAACGCGCTGCTGGAAGGCGACGTCGTGCGCGTCGGCATGCTGGGACTCCTCGATGGCCTTGCGCCGCTCGCACGTATGCAGATGCGCGTACCGCCGTTCGAACTGGCGCCCGGTGTGCGGCTCGAACCGTTGCATGCGTTCGCGCGTAGCCGGAATCGCTCGGCGATCGAGGAAGCGTTGAGGAGCCTTTCAAGAAGCGGCGCACGAGCGATTGCAGTATCACAGGCCTTCTCTGTGGACCGCCCGGACGATGAAGAATCTGCCGCCGCGCTTGCACGGGAACGCGGTCTGTACGCGACGTGCGGACACGAGATGAGCTCCATGTACGGTTTGCGCGCCCGCACCCGAACGGCAATTTTAAATGCCGCTATTTTGCCGAAGATGATGAGCACTGCGCGCATGACCGGATCCGCCGCCACGCAAGCTTCGATAACCGTGCCGCTGATGATCATGCGCAGCGACGGCGGCGTGATGGACGCGCGTGAGATGGAACGGCGGCCGATTCTTACGCTGCTTTCCGGACCGGCGGCCGGCGTGGCCGGCGCACTTCTGCACGAGAACGTCACCGACGGCATCTTTATTGAAGTCGGCGGAACCAGTTCGGACTGCAGCGCGATTCGCGCCGGGACACCGCAAATGCGTCCTGCGCGTGTTGGCGGACACCGCACGATGCTGCGTACGCTTGATGTGCGCACGCTTGCGATCGCCGGCGGCAGCATGCCGCGCATCGAGGGTGCGCGCATCGTTGACGTCGGCCCGCGGTCCGCGCACATCGCAGGCTGCAAATATGCAAGTTTCGTCGATCCCGATTTGCTGCGCAATGCCGCCGTCGAAATGCTGCAGCCGGCGCCGCACGATCCGCGCGATTATGCAGTGTTGCGATGCACGGACGGTACTCGCGTGACCGTGACGCCGACGTGCGCTTCCAATATGCTCGGTTTCATTCCGGAAGGCGCCTTTGCCGCCGGCAATGCGCTTGCCGCGCGGCGCGCGTTTGAAGTGCTTGCCAATCACATGAACACGGACAGCGATCAGCTCGCACATTCACTGCTCGATATCGCGGCCGCGAAAGTGCAAGCCGCAGTTGAAGAGCTGCTCGCCGACTATGAGATGGAACGCACGACCGCAACGATTGTCGGTGGCGGCGGCGGTGCGGCTGCTATCGTTCCGTATACCGCCAAACGATGCGGCCTGCCGTTTCGCATAGCACGTGATGCCGAAGTGATTTCTCCCGTCGGCGTCGCGCTCGCGCTCGTTCGCGAAGTGGTAGAACGAACGGTCGTCAATCCAACGCCGCACGATATCTTACGCATCCGGCGCGAAGCGCAAGACGCGGTCGTTGCCGCGGGAGCATCGGCGCAGAGCGTTGAGGTCTCCGTTGAAATCGACACCCAACGCAACATCGTTCGCGCTGCGGCCTCGGGCGCTGCAGAGATTTCCGAAAGCTCTGCGGCTCCCGATCTTGAGCCGGCTGAACTGCTGCAAACGGCTGCCGCCCTGATGCGTGTCCCGGTCGAGCGCGTTCGGCAAACTGCGGCAACACCAATGCTTACCGTCTTTGAAACGGCCGGCGATGCGCGTAGCGATCTGCGCGTCCTGGATCGCGCGGGCGTCGGGCGCCTTGCGCTGCGCGGCGCAGTAGTGACGATCTCTACTGCCGGCGCGCTGGAATCCGATTTGACGGCGATTATCGAACAGCAGACGTCATTCGGGGACGTCGGCCGCGCGCTTCCGCGGCTCTTCGTTATTCACGGAGCACGCATCGCCGATTTCAGCGGCCTGGGGACCGCCGCTCAAGCCGTAGCGCTCGCCGGCGAGGACACTGCCGGACGCGACCCGACCGATCCGGTTATCGTTGTAGCATCACGCCGCCAGGCGTAGCGGGGGATCAGCTCAAGAATTTCGAGACGAGTTCGGTCCGGTTTCGCGCGTCCATTTTCACGAGCAGGCGTTTCACGTGGAAGATTGCCGTGGACGGCGATACATGCAAACGGGTCGCGATCTCCGCGTTGCGCAGGCCGTTGACCAGCAAACTGAGCACCTCTGCTTCTCGTACCGTTAAGTCGTAATGCCGGCGGGCGCTGGCGAGATAGTCGCGGATACGGAACCGCTCGACAAGCACGGCGATGGCCTCGCTCACGCCTTCGAGCCAAATAAGGCGTACGAGCAGTGACGCGTTTGGCGCGCTCACGAGGGTATCGGGCATCGGCGACATTCTGCTGCGTTCCACCGACAATTTTTGCACGACGTCTTCAATGAGCGCCGGCAATCGCGCTCCCGTACTTTGCAGGTCCCGCCGGCGTTCGTCGGGGTCGGTGCGCGAGAATAACACCATTCCATCGCGTCCGACAATATATATTGCGGGGATCGAACGGCGTTCCGCAAAGCGCTTGTGGTGCTCAACGGGTACACGCTGTTCGACGAGCGATTTGGTAAGTTCGAGCATCAACATCCTTTCCTAGCAATATTGAGAGGTTGACGGTGGCAAAACCATCGTTTCTGCGAGCTGGCGAAGCGAGCGTTCCGGGCTAGCATTGCAGTACGTTCGTCTTCTCACATTGGAGCGCACAAATGACCTCGTATAGAACCGTTCTTTTTAGCGCTGTCGCGTTCGTAGCAGCGGCGGCACCGGCAGTCGCCGACAGCGTGCCGGCGGTATTCAAATCCACTGCAGTGCGACCGCCGATTGTCCGCCCCGCGGACAGCGTCCCGGCCGTCTTCAAGAGTTCAACTGCACCCACACTGCACCCGATGGATAGCGTTCCGGCTGTCTTCAAGAGTTCAACGGTGACCACGGGTGGACGCGTACCGATGGATAGCGTTCCGGCTGTCTTCAAGAGTTCGACTGCGACTACGGGTGGACGCGCACCGATGGACAGCGTTCCTGCCGTCTTCAAGAGTTCAACTGCGCCCACGCCCGGACGCCACTCGATGGATAGCGTCCCTGCCGTGTTCAAGAGTTCAACAGCACCCACGCCCGGACGCCACTCGATGGATAGCGTCCCTGCGGTGTTCAAGAGTACAGCAGTAAAGCCGCAGCAAGGCGATGCGTTGCAGGCCGACTCCATTGATGCGCAAGACATCATGTCGATGGACGACCTCTTCCGCTTCATGTTCGGCAACTATCTGCCGTTTCCATAACACGAACGCGTATCACTGATCCGGCCGCAGCACGACTTCGATCATGCCGGCCACGACGGCCGGATCGAATTGCGTGCCGCTGGACTTTTTGAGTTCCTCGATTGCGACCATCGGTTGCAGCGGCTCGCGGTACGGACGGCGCGCGATCATCGCATTGAACGCGTCGGCGACCGCAACAATGCGCGCCGCGAACGGAATATCTTGCAGGGGTATCGCGTCGGGATACCCCTTGCCGTCGAACCGCTCGTGATGCCAGCGCACCGCCGGGATGAAGGGATGCAGGCGGTTCAGCGGCTCGAGTAACCGCACACCGTCGAGCGTGTGACGGCGCATAATGTACCACTCATCCGCCGATAGGCGCCGCGGCGCTTGCAGAATCTCCGCCGGCGTGAGCAGCTTGCCAACGTCGTGAATCAAGCCGCAACGCATAACCAGCTGCGAATCTGTTTTTGTCAAATGCATGCGCTTAGCTAAGCGAGCGCACCACGCGCCGACACATCGCGAATGCTCGTGCGTCAATGGGTCGACGGACTTCAGGCGTTCCAGCAAATTAAAGATCTCCGCGTCTACCGGATCCGGCTCGGTAAGCCGCACGGCTCCGCGTACTTGCAGTGCGCTCAAGTGCATGTCCAGCATGTCGCGCACGCGCGCGAGCTCGACCTCGGTTTCTTCGTCGAGCACGGCTTCCCGACGCAGATAATTCACGCACGCCGTAATCGTGTCGCCGAAGACCTGAGCGGCGAGGAAAGCGTTTTGCTGCCGCTGTAGCATTTGCTCCGCCCACTGCAATATTTCGCGGTCGTTGCGTTCGGTAAGCCAAATACTCACGCGCTCGACCACGCCCGCGGCGATGAGGTCGGCAAGGAGCGTGTGCGCACCCGCGCTGGCGGTGTTTTCAAGCGCCGCGGCGATGATGCGTTCGCGATTATCATCAATCAACGCGGCAATGCTCTTCGGCGAACGGCCGGTTCTGCCGCGTCGCGCGATCGCACTCGGTTGCAACGGAAGCGCCGTTAGCACGGCGGAAAATCCGCCGAGCTCTCGAGCGCTCAGCGTGTCGAAGCGGCTATGAAGTATCGAACGATTGCGCGCGCCGTTCCATCTTCGCGCGACGGCATCTACGGCATCGACGAACGCGCGCCCGCGGTTTCCGGTTGCATCGGCTTCACCGGCGAGCTTCGCTTGAATCTCTGCGGCGCGCTCGGTGTTACCGACGAGCATGTACGCGAGTACGACATTTGCCAGCGCACGCAGCATGCGGCGATCGTGTTTGAGTTCGGGGCCGAGCTGCTCGACGCGCGTGAGCGCTTCCATGGCTTCGGCTGTTCTGTTTGCTGCGGCGGCATAGAGCGCAAGCTCCGAGAATCGAAGCGCCCGGCGATCTGCGGTGATCTGCCGCTCTGCGGACGGTACGAGCAAATCGTACGCTTCGCTGAATTTTCCGTTACCCGCCAAAAACAGCGCTTGACCGGAGACCAGCGCGGCGCTCGTCATCGGATCGCCGTAGCTCAGCTCGTATGACGCTAAGGCGCGCTCGATGCGTTGCAACTGCTGCGCATCGCCGCGCTCGGTTGCGAGATCGAACATGCCCAGCAGCGCGAACAGACGCATCGGCGCGCTTCCGGCTTTCATTCCGCAGTCCAACACCGCGTCCAAAATCGTGATGCTCGCCGCCGGATCGTCGTCGATGTCGTATGCGATGTTGTAGAGCACCGTGTATGCGCGCGCTGCGCAGTCGTACAGCGAGCATGCTAGTGCGGTTCGTGCGGCGCGCTCCGCGGTACGGCGCGCGGCGGCGACGTCACCGATGAACAACTCGGCCCAAGCAGCGTGTTGCAGCACCAGTGCCAGCACCGTTGGATCGCCGTAGCGCTCCGCTTCCTCTACTGCGGCTTGCATCGTCGCCGTCGCAGCACTAAACCGTTGGGTGAGAACGTACGCGATTGCGAGCGTTGAGCGGATCGATGAACGCAGGTCGGCGGCAATCCCGCGATCGTCCGCATACGATTCGAGCAGATGGACATCTTCCAAACGTCCGTTACGCATCAGCTCGAGCACGTAGCGGTGCGTGATCGCGGCGCGTTCGGCCGTCGACTGCGCCGCGGCCATTGCTTGCAAGAACCACGCCTCGGCGATGTCGTACCGCCCTGCGCCGGCTTCTTCCATCGCAATAACCGATAAAGCGATGGCGCTCTGCTTTTTATCTTCGTCCGGAACCGCGTCGAGCGCGGCATGGAGCACGCCCGCGTGTCCGCCTTCCAGGAGCGCGAAACCGTGCGTGCTGCAAACACGCAGCACTTCGGTGTTGAGATTCCACGCTGCATAGAGTCCGAGCGCTACGATTGCACGCCCCGAATCTTCGTACGCCGCACCGGCTTGCGCGCGCGCAGCTCGCAGGGCGCTTTCTCCGCCCTGTTCGAGCTGCTGGAAAAGAATGTTGCGGAATGCATCGCGGTATCGCACCGCACCGCCGGGCATCATGGTGAGCAGGATCCCGTCGCGAGCGATGGTCGCAATATCGTTCCAGAGGCCGGCGTAACCGGCGGCAGCCGCGAATGCCTCATCGAATTCTTGCAGCACGCTGCATTGCAGCAACACGTCGCGCTGCGTACACGGCATGGAAGAGAATACCTCGCGCGCGGCCAGTTCGTACAGCTCGCGCGCATCGGTGACGCTGACGAGCAGCGAGCGCAGAAACGGTTCGGGCAATCGCAGTGCTGCTTCGAAGCCGAGCGGCCAGCCGTGCGTGATATCGTACAACTCGCTTGCCGTCGGCGGCGAAAAGCCCATCGCCCTTGCACGCTCCAAAGCTTGATCTCTCGAGAGGCGCAACGTATCTTCGCCGCGCGCTTTGCCGAAGACGCCGTATGTTTTCCAAACGTCCCACGGAAGTGCCGGCGCGCTGCGCGCAACACAGATCCATTCGACGGTCGATTCCGACGACTCGATAACGGCGCGCAAGAAGCTCATGAAGGCCTCGTCGTTTACGCCGTCGACGTTGACCAGAACGATCGTCGCACAAACGTCGACGAGATGCCGCGAAACCCAAATAGCAAGCTCTTCATGGGGCTGCGCGGCTTGCCGGGTGTGTTCTGCGGCGCTGGCAAACGAAGTCCGAAGGCCGGGAGCGAGCGGCGCAATCGCATCGATGAAACCGTGGACGCGGTCGAGCAACGACCACTGTTCCGGGCGCGGCGTGAAATAGACGACCGTTCGGCCATCCGCCACGAGTTCGGCCGCTGCGGCGATCTTGCCGAAACCTTCACCGCCAACGATCAGCGTTACGGGAGCGCGGCGCTTCGCCAGAGTGAGCATCAGCCGGCCTTGTACCGCAGCCAGTCGATGAAGTCGTGTTCCGTCAGTGGGCTGCAGATACTGAACCCTTGCAGCCCGTCCACGCCGGCGCTCATAAAGATCTCTTCTTCGCCCTGCGACTCGACGGACTCTGCAATAACCATCGGCGCAACGCCGTGCGCCTGTTCCATGATCGTGCGGATCGCGCGCGTGGTGCGCAGATCGATTCCCGCCGAGCGGAGCCGCTGCGCATTGATCTTCACAAAATCAAGCTCTAAGCGCGCGAGCGTGCGCAGCGTCAAATCGCCCGCGCCGAATCGTGAAAGTCCGACGTTAAAACCTGCGGCGCGGCACGCTTTGATAAAGGTAATGAACCGGTCCGGATCTTCGGCGACGCTGGATTCGCGCAGTTCGAGCGAGATGCCGTTGTTCGCGGTGCTTACTTCAAAAATCTGGTTGTCGGCTTCGTCGATGTTAACGAAAAATTGAATGCGCCCGAACTCTTGAGTGATCGCGGACATCTTTCGTAGCGCAACTTGGAGCGTGCGGCGATCGAGATCCATCGCAACTTTGCGGCGGGCGCCGCTGAGCACGGTATGCGGTTGAAACAAGCCTTGGTTCGGGTGCAGCCAGCGTGCGAGGATCTCGCCGCCAATCGTGCGCCGCGAACGCGCATCGACGATCGGCTGAACGCACAGAATGTACTGCGAATCGAACAGAAGCGGATCGACGATGACTTCGCGTTCGTCCTTGTGCGCGTTCGAAGCGGCCGGAAGGACGGAGACACCGCTTCTTTTCGCTGCGTACATTGCGCTATCTGCGAACGCGATGAGATCTTGCGCGGAGTGCGCATCGTGCGGAAAAATACCAACGCCGATGCTTGCCGACATGTTCAGCGTAACACCTTTAATGATCATCGGCGCGCAAATCGTGCGAAGCAGACGCGATGCGAGTGCATCCACTTCAGCGCGTCCCGCAAGCGGAGATACGATGATCGCAAACTCATCACCGCCGATCCGCCCGGCGATCTCGTGCTTGCGCAGGATAGACAACATACGGCGCCCGATTTCGACGAGCGCCGCGTCTCCGAGCATATGCCCGTGCGTGTCGTTGACGGCCTTGAACCGATCGAGATCGATATACAATAGCGCGACTTCCGTGCCGCTGCGCTGGGCACCCGAGAGCGCTTGCGAAAGATGGTCCATGAGCGCGGCGCGATTTCGCAAACCCGTCAGGGAATCGTTGTCGATGCGCTCCGATAAACTGCGCTGCTTTTCATGCGCCTCCAGCAGCCGCGATACGACCGCCGAGAGGAAGGTCATGAACGTCATTTCTTCCTCCGTGATTTCCGCCGAACGCAGCGCCGTCCAACCCAAGACGAGCAACACGTTCTGCCCGCGGGCCTGCAAAGGCCACAGCAGCATGGAATGGAGGTCGAGTGCGCGCGCGATTGGATGCACCGCGAACCGGAAGTTCGTCACCGCCGAGACGACACCGGGCGCAGAAACATCGCCTGCGGCTGTCGCCAACGCTTCCGCTTCAGGAAGCTGTGCTGCTACGGGCGAAACAATTGAGATGACATCATCGGGTGCAACGCATACTTCCGCGTATGTGGCACCCGTCGCAAAAGCGCAATCGCCGACGATGCGGCGTAGCTGCTCGCGAGGAGAGGCGTCGAGCACTCCCATGTCAATGAGAGAGACAAGTTGGCTTAAACGGTGCTCGACCTGGTTTTGATGCAATGCTTATCACCCGAGGCTTGGCCGCTTGCCTGTTTCGGAAAGCGAACACGCCACATGTTCGGGACCGTATGCGCCACGCCTGGTAAACTGCGCGTAAACATTAACCCTTTTGTCACATTAAGGCTAGTGAAAAATAACGGGGCAAACGAATGTACGTCTCCTTGTTTCCAAGATGGCATATCTTGTGGGAAGAAGTTGAGAACGGCATGGTCGTCTTCGGCCAAGAATCCGGCAAGCGAGCAGTAGCTAACTTTGAAAGCATATTAACAAAACGGTACGCATCACCGGATAACCGCGCAAGGGGCGTACGTACCAAGGGGTAGCTCCCCGAATAGCAACCGTGCGCTCGCTATGTTGACTAGCAGCATCCGCGTGACACAAATCGCGACTGGAGAAGTAGACTACCGCGTGGCGACCATCAGCATCGAAAATAACACGCTTTCCATCCAGCTTTCTACGCTGGACGCGATACTGGCATGGCACGGCTCGCTCCATATCCCGCTCGAACACATCAGCGGCGCACGCGTGGAAAACCAGCCGGCATGGGACCACCTCTGGCGCAAAATCATCGGAACGAATGCACCGGGCCTGAAAATGGCCGGCACATTCTGGATCGACGGGGGCCTTGCATTCGTAGACTACAGCAGCGGCGATAACTGCGTTGTGATTGACACCGCCCACGAGACATACAAACACATCATCGTGCAGCCCGACGCCGGCGCAGATGCGGCTGCGATTGCGGCGGAAATTAATACTACGATAGCAACTGCCACCGTGTCGCACTGATCGTGTCGAAGTGCCGGCCGCACTTTACAATAAAAAAAGCGGCCGCGTGAAAAACGCGGCCACTTTTCCCCTCCGCCTTCGTTTGGCGGACTAGTTGACCGGCGGCATCGCAGTGATAACGCCGGATTCTTCCAGTGCGACGGTGCTCTTGTTGCGACCGTACGTGAAGTAAAACACCAAACCGATAGCAAGCCAAACCAAGAACCAGAACCATACGATCGGAATGCCGTAGAAGAGCGGGTTGCCGACCTTCAAGTAGTAGATCAAACCGAGCGCCGTAACTGCGGAAAGGATCGGAATGATGAAGGGACCACCCGGCACTTCGAACTTTCCGCTGAGCTCCGGATTGCGGTGCCGCAAAATCGGAACGGCGATCGACACGAGTACGAATGCGACGAGCGTGCCCATGTTCGTGAGCGAGCCCACGATGTTAATCGGTGTAAATGCAGCGATAAGCGCGATGCAGATACCGAAAAATATCGTCGAGAAGATGGGCGTGCGCCACGTCGGGTGAACGCGCGTGAACGAGGGCGGAATCAGACCGTCGCGCGACATTGCGAAGAAGATGCGGCTTTGCCCGAACATCATGACCAGCAACACCGTCGTGAGACCTGCGATCGCGCCGAGCGAAACAATGATACCGGCCCACGCAAGGCCGACGTAGTTCATCGCAAACGCGACGGGGAACGCGACGTTGAGTTTATAGAACGGCACCATGCCGTTCAGAATCGCGACGACGATGATATACAGAACCGTGCAAATGAGCAAGCTCATGATGATGCCGAACGGCAGATCCTTGCTCGGATTCTTCGCTT
>CAZERJ010000021.1:0-35192 GCA_964514445.1 uncultured bacterium
ACCATCCCCGCCGGCGCATCATACACAATAACGCGCCCGTCGACAACAAATTTCGAATCACCGAGCTTGCCCGTGACCACATGCCCGCCCCACTTGACGATGAGGCGCTCGCCCGCCACCTTCGCCGAAGAGGCCGGAATGTAATTCTGAAGCGGCGCGACAACGGCCGAATGCGTCTCCGTTGAGGCCGGCCGGAATACCACATGCGTCGTCTGGTCGGCATAGACGGTGATATCGCGCTCGAATTTGCCTTCGCGCTCTTTTACGGTGAGGTGATGAAGGCCGCTCGTGAGGTCATAGCGCTGATCGAGCACGCGCCAGGACTGATGGTCGAACGATACTTTCGCACTTGCGTCCAAGCCGTGCAACTGCACCGAACCGTGCGAACGAGGCGGATTGAGTGCGGTGAGCTGCACCGTCGTCGCGACCGTACTGCCGGCTGCAATGTCTTGATCGACTTCCGCAACGCGCCAGCCGGATTTCGTAACCGTGATTGCGTGCTTTCCGGTCCGAAGGCCGTCGACGAGCACCGGTGTGCGCCCGATATAACTGCCGTCAATCCACACATCCGCACCGCTCGGCAACGACGTGACGTAAATACCGCCGAACGGCAGAACCGCCGCCAAAAGCAGCGCAAGCAAGATCATGTCGCGGGAATACCGCGAAGTTCGCCCAAACTCCCACGCCGTGCAACCAGCCACCGTCGCGATTGTCGGACGCCCGAACGTCGGCAAAAGCGCACTGTTCAACCGCCTCATCGGCCGGCGTCTGGCCATTGTCGAAGATACACCGGGCGTAACGCGCGATCGCCTGTATGGCCTGTGCGAGTGGCAAGGCCGTACTTTCAGCTTGGTGGATACCGCCGGTATCGATCCGGAGCAAGACCGCGCCGGCGATAACATCGGCCTGTCAACGCGCCGCCAAGCGGAAGCTGCGGCGCAGGAAGCGGATGCCGTGATCTTCGTGGTCGATGCGCGCGATGGGCGTCATCCGCTTGACGATGAAGTCGCGGAGATTTTGCGCCGCACCCGCCGGCCTGTGGTCCTCGTTGCCAATAAAGGCGAATCGCCGAGCGCGCAAACGGCGGTCTACGGCGAGTTTTCGGCAATGGGCTTCGGTGAGCCGGTGGTTGTGTCGGCGATCCACGGCGAAGGCACGGGCGATTTGCTGGATCGCGTAGTCGAGCATCTTCCGGAAAACGCGCCGCCGCCGAACTTCGAAGGCGAGATTTCTTTGGCGATCGTCGGCCGGCCGAACGTCGGCAAAAGTTCGCTGCTCAATTCACTGATCGGCGAAGAGCGGGCCATCGTCTCCGACGTTCCGGGAACCACGCGTGATGCGGTCGACACGATCTTTCAATTTCACGAACATCGCATTCGCCTCATCGACACCGCCGGCGTGCGCAAGAAAATACAACAGCACGGCGCTATCGAATATTACGCGGCGCTGCGATCCCTCTCGGCGATTGCGCGCTGCGATATCGCGATTTTGGTATTCGATGCGATGGTCGGCATCCAAAACCAAGAGCGGCGCCTTGCCGGCATGGTGCTGGAAGAGCGTAAAGGTCTGATCATCGTCGGCAACAAGTGGGATCTGGCGCGCGAACAGGGCGAGTACAGCCAAGGCGAACTCATCAACGTGATTTACGATCAGATGCCGTTCGCTCGGTTTGCCCCCGTCACGTTTCTCTCCGCAAAAACGAAGCGGCGTCTGGGAAGTTTGATGCCGCTGGTGATGCGCGTTGCAAATAACGTGGACCGCCGCGTTCCAACGGCGCAGCTGAACAACATCATCCGCGATACCGTGCTTGCGCATCCGGCACCCGCCATCGGCGGCAAACCACTACGCATCTATTACTGCTCGCAAGTAGCGGCGCATCCGCCGCTGTTCGTCTTTCACTGCAACGATCCGGAACTGGTGCAACAATCGTACGTGCGTTTTCTCGAAAACACACTGCGCCAGCACTTCGATTTCGAAGGGGTTCCGCTTTCGCTGGAATTCAGAGAGCGCTCGCGCCCCGATGACGAGGCTTACCGGTAATTGCATATTCACGTACTGTTCCGGGCCTTCAGCGGGACGTTTCTTGAGGGACTCGTGGCGATGGCCGTTGCAGCTTTTCTGGTTGGATCGATTCCGTTTGGTTTAGTGATCAGCCGGATTTTCTACGGCAAAGACATTCGCAAATCGGGAAGCGGTAACATTGGCGCGATGAACGCGCTGCGATCACTGGGGACCAAAGGCGCTGTTGCGGTTCTTTTGTTGGACGCAGCAAAGGGCGTCATTCCCGTGTGCTTTTATTTGTGGCTGTGTCTCACGCGTTCGACAATGGAGTGGTCGCACAGTTACAATGCTCTGGTTTTGGCCGCTGCCTCAATCGTAGCCGGGGCCGCCGTGCTCGGACATTGCTCCAGTCCGTGGCTGAAGTTCAAAGGCGGCAAGGGCGTCGCGACGTCGTTCGGCGCGCTGTTTGCGCTGAGCTGGCCTGCGGGTTTAGTCGCAATCGCGGCGTGGGTTCTGGGCGCGCTCCTGACAACGTACTCCTCGGTCGGTTCGATCCTCGCGCACATCGTTGCGCCGTTTGCACTGTGGTACTTTACGCGCAATCCCGCGGCTGCTGCCTATGGCGTTTTTGCGGCTTTACTCATCCTTTATACGCACCGTCAGAACGTCGCCCGTCTGCGCGCCGGACAAGAGCAGGGCATCCCGTTCTTGCGGCGGAACGGGCGCGGGTCATGATTTCCTCGAACGACCTTCGTAACGGCGTGACCATTCAGGAGAACGGTCAGCTGTGGACGGTGATTGAATTTCTGCATGTCAAACCGGGCAAAGGCTCGGCATTCGTGCGCACGCGGCTGAAAAACGTCAAGACGGGCGCGACGGTTGAAAAAACATTTCGCGCCGGTGAAAAACTGGAGCGCGCAACGGTTGAGAACCGTCAAATGCAGATGCTCTATAACGACGCCGACGGATATCATTTCATGGATCAGGAGTCGTTCGAAAACTTTACGCTCCAAAAAGATCTCATCGGCGATCCCGCCGACTTTCTCAAAGACGGCATGATCGTCGACATGCAGTTCCACGACGGTAACCCGATCGGTGTAGATCTGCCGGCGCACGTCGAACTCAAGATCGTCGAAACCGATCCTGGTTTCAAGGGCGACACCGCCACGAACACCACGAAACCCGCGAAACTCGAAACGGGCGCAACGGTGCAAGTGCCGCTGTTCGTGAATCCGGGCGACGTCATTCGCATCGACACGCGCGACCGGCGCTATATCGGACGCGTCGGCTCTTAGCGTCTGAGCGCTAACGCCGCCTGGCTCTTTTTTACCGGGCTCGGCGCGAGCATCTTCGGCACCACCGTCGGCCTTGGCGGCGGCTTCATCGTCGTTCCGATTCTTCTGCTGTTCTTCAATCTCGATGCGGCGCACGCGTCGGGCACATCGCTCGCGCTGGTTGTGGCGAACAGCGCCGCGGGCAGCATCGCGTATGCGCGGCAACGCCTCATAGAAACCCGCGTCGGGCTGATGATTGCAGGTGCCGGCATCGCCGGCAGTATTTTGGGTGCACTGGCCGTCAAACGCGTAAGCAGCAGTCTGTTCGACTACGTGTTCGCGGCGTTTTTGCTGGCGGTCTCGATCGACCTGATCGTAAACCGGCGCAAACGTCAGGCGCAGCGGGAAGCGCGCGCTCAGCTAGCCAGGCCGCCGTGGTGGTTTGCGCCGTTGCTCGGCTTTTTCGTCGGCTTTATTTCAAGTCTGTTTGGTATCGGCGGCGGCGTGCTGATGGTGCCGGCGCTGCTCTACTTCACGGCCTTGGCGCCTGCGCGCGTGAGCGCTACGTCAACGTTCGCTATCGTGGTTACATCACCGGTCGGGCTTCTGACACATTGGTTCGTGCATGACATTGCGTGGGCCGACGTTATACCGCTGGTGCTCGGCGGGATCATCGGTGGCGTCGCCGGTGCGCAGATCGCTCCACGCCTCAAGCACGGCGGCCTCGTCCTGCTCGTCGGATTCGCCTGCGTCCTCGCTAGCGCTGCGCTCATCTTGCGCCACTTCACGCGCTTTTGACATAGCAACCAGGGAAGTTCGGCGTACGGTCCTCAATTAAGAAGCGTTTTATGTATCCCGCCTCTGCCTTTCAACGTGGCGCCGGAACCGTTACCGAGCTGGAACGGCTTTTTGAGATCACGCGCGATGTGCTGGGGGCGCCTTCACTTGATGCTGCGTTGACATCGCTTGCACGCGGTGTGCAAGAACTGTTTGGCTGGCGTTACGTCACAATGGTCGCCGCGGAAGAACCCAACGGCGAACTGCGCCGCCGCGTCATGCTGGGATATCCCGAGCCCATCGTCGAGCAGCGTTTGTACGAACGCATCGACCGCGACGCGTTCAATGGAATGCTCGCCAAAGCGGTGCGCTTCTTTGAAGACTGCTACTTCTTTCCTGCGGAGAAAGAAGCGCATTGGGAACGCTCCATTTACGTCGGCGAGGCGCCGTCGAACATGCGCGATTATCCGATGCAATGGAACGAACGCGACGCACTCGTTTTGACATTGCACGATCGCGACGGCGTGATGATCGGCTACATGTCGCCGGACGGTCCGATCAGTGGCGAAATCCCGACGGCGCAAGTTCTGCGCGCCATGCAGGTCTTCGTCAACCTCATGGGCATGGCGCTGGCCAACGCGCGCTCGCAAAGCCGGCTTCAATACGAAGCAACGCACGACTCGCTGACCGGGCTACCGAACCGCACCGTCTTTTCGCTGGAACTGGCGCGCGCGTTGGAAGCGGTGCAGCGTGGCGATGCGACGCAGCGCGCGGTGCTGTATCTCGATCTCGACGAATTCAAGTCGGTCAACGATACGATGGGGCACCTCGCGGGCGATGAGATTCTGCGCGAAGCGGCGGCGCGTCTACGCGACATCGTCGACGAGCGCAACATTGTCGCGCGCATGGCGGGAGACGAATTTGCGGTCCTCCTGACCGAAGCGACTGCAGAAGCATTGGATCAAACGTTGCAACAGCTTCACGGCGAACTGCGCAAGCCGTACGTCGTCGCAGGGCGGCCGATCGTCATGACGGCGAGCATCGGCGTTGCACCGATCATCAATGAGTACACGTCGATCGCCGAAGTGCTGCGCGATGCCGACACTGCCATGTATCACGCCAAGCGCGAAGGGCGCAATGCGAGCGCGTTTTTCGCGCCCAGCATGCACGAGGAAGCGCTGCGCCGGCTCTCGCTGCGCATGGATTTGCGGTCGGCCATCGAGCACGACCAGTTCGTGGTGCTCTATCAGCCGATCGTCACCATCTCCGACGCCAAAGTCTGCGGCGTCGAAGCGCTTTTGCGCTGGCATCATCCCGAGCAAGGCTATCTGACGCCATCCGCATTTTTGCCGCTGGCCGAAGAGATGGGCCTCATGATTCCGGTCGGGCGCTTCGTACTAGAAACCGCATGCCGGCAACTGCGCGAGTGGCAGCACATGTTCAACGGCCGCCCGTTCCAAATGAACGTGAACCTTGCGGTGCAAGAAATCTTACAGCCCGACCTCGCCGAGTTTCTCGTTGCGCTCGTGCAAGAGTATGGCATCAAAGCCGGTCAGCTCACGCTCGAGATTACCGAAACGTCGATTCTCCAAAACGAGAAACGCGCAGCGTCGGTGCTTTCGAATCTGCGCGAGGCGGGCGTGAAGATCTGCATCGACGACTTCGGGATGGGATACTCCTCGCTGCGCTACATTCGCTCGCTGCCGATCGACGCGTTCAAAATCGATCAAGCTTTCATCGCCGATCTCGCCGACGGCAAGAGCGAACAGATTGTGGAGCTGCTGGTGCGCCTTGGCGAATTGTGCAGCCTACGCGTCACCGCCGAAGGCATCGAGACGCCCGCACAGGCCGCGCGCCTGCAGATTCTGGGCTGCGTCTACGGGCAAGGGCAGTTTTACAACCAGCCGCTTGCTCCGCATAAAATTTCAGAACTTCTGACCGCGCCGGTTACGACGTAGGGCTTGCCGGGTATATGCCCGGCATGGTCGTCCTGCATACAGAGGCCGCTACGGCAGTGCTTGGAAATCCCGCCTCCACCTGCGAGCGCGGTACCGTCGAACCACACCAATCGTCATATACGCAATCGTGGAACTGGCCATGCGGCTGCCGTGGCGATGTTATCGCCGGCACGCTGATCGAACTGCGCCGCTGCAGCGCCCACGAAACTTAGTTTAAGGCTTTAGAAAATGCCCGCCCCGCTACGTGAATCGCGGTTCGGGCTCAGTGGCCCCATTGCCAGTAACATCTCCGCAATCACTTGTGCAGCGCGCCGCGCGCACGGCGGCCCATTCTGCATCAAAAAAGGAAGGTCGCGCCACGCGTCGGGTTGCCTAAATACTCTCGACGGGTTGAGCCATGCATCGGAAATCTCGCGTGATGGTGTATCGAGGATCACGCGGACGCATGCTAATCGATCTGCGCGCAACAATCCGGTTTCCATGTCGGCGCCGGCATAACCGCGCTGTGCCCACAGCTCCCGATCTTCGCCGCGAATCAGCGTCGCAGACGTCACGATAGGATCGACGCACAGCGGAAAGCCTAAGTCGGCCGCCGCGCCGCGCAACCGGGCCGTTATGTCGGCGTCGCATTTCACAATCGTTCCGTCGGGCCGCAACACTTGCGAGGGGATGATTACCGCGCCCGTTGGAAGATCGTTGCGAAGGCCGCCCGCTAATCCGCAACTGATCGCAATGCCGGGGATCGGCGATGAATTGATGCTTGCAGAAACGCCGCAGCGAAGAACGAGCGACCACGTACCCCGAAGCGCTCTGCGCGCTTCGGAATACTCGAGCTGCGTCGCCGTGACGACTCTTATACGTAGTGGTTTGCCTGGTACCATTGCACCGATCTCAGAATAGCATCGCGCACCGCGCTCGCGTTAAACGCAAGTTCGCGCTGCGCCTTTGTAGAATCGACATACATTTGCTGGGCGGCCATGCGCACGCCCTCGAGCGGAACGGCCGGACGCGCGCCGGGAATCAACCGGCATCGCGCTTCATCCGCGTACGCAATCGCCATCGCGACGGCGTGCGGCACGCGAATGGACGGGAGCGGTTTGCCGGTCACGTCGGCCAGCAATTGCCAAATCTCGTCGAGCGAAAGATTCTCTCCACCCAATATATATCGGCTGCCGGGGAGCCCAAGTGTTAGTGCAGCCACGTGGGCGCGGGCGACGTCCTCGACCGGTACGAGATTCATCCCGCCCGGCGGCGGCATCGAGAACATCCGGCCGCGCGCATAATCTAGGATCATTTGACCCGTAGGCGTCGGCTTCGCGTCACCGGGGCCGACCGGAGCAGTGGGCAGCAACGCAATTAGGGGCACCCGCCCGGCCCAAGCGGCTCGCTCCTGATCGAGCTTCGAGTGATGGTAGCCACTCGGGCCGTCGTCTTGCGCCCAATCCGACTCCGTTCGCAGCCGTCCGTTTTCCACGGCGCCAACCGCAGCCGAGCTCGACGTCAAAACAAAGCGCTCTACGCCCGCAAGATGGGCCGCTTCAATGAGCGACGCCGCACCGAGCACATTGACGCGATGCATGCGCGCCCTATCCCGCGGCGTAAATGAATACAGCGCCGCGCAATGCACAACATAACGGCACCCATCAACCGCACGCGCAAACGCCCCAACATTCTCAAGATCACCGTGAACGAACTCGACACCGCCGCTGGCGCCGCCCGTCGAGGCGCCCCGCACCAAAGCACGAATGGAATATCCGGCCGCGACAAGCTCGCGCAGCACATGCCCGCCGACAAATCCGCTTGAGCCGCTAAGAAAAACCTTATCCATGCGCCGCGCTAAACAACATTGGCCGCCATACTTCGGCGGCCAATATGTCGTTCACTTGAACTGCGGTCAAAAACTAGTGAGCAATTGCAGCGCGAATGCTCTCTTTGATCGACGCGGTGGTTTTGAGCACTGCCGTCGGTTCGTATCCGCAGTGCGCCATGCAATTGCTGCACTTCTCGTGTTTCCCGCGGCCGTATTTATCCCAATCGGTTTCCTCGATCAGTTCTTTATACGTCTTCGCGTACGCGTCGTCGGACATCAGGTAGCACGGACGCTGCCAGCCGAAGATCGAGTACGATGGAATGCCCCACGGCGTGCACTCCATGTCGAGTTTGCCTTCCAGAAAATCCAGGAACAGCGGGCTGTGGTTCAGACGCCACCGCTTGCGGTTGCCGTCTGCGAACGCTTCGCGGAAGATCTCGCGCGTACGCTCCACACCCAGGAAGTGCTCCTGATCCGGTGCTTTTTCATACGCAAATCCCGGCGAAATCTGCATCGAGTCGACCCCGATCTCGTCGTTGAGGAAGTTCAGCACGTTCTTGATCGTCGTCGCGTTGTCGGGATCGAAGAACGTCGTATTCGTTGAAACGCGGAAACCTTTTTCTTTCGCGACCTTCGTTGCGGCGATCGCTTTATCGAACGTACCGTCGCGGCACACGACTTGATCGTGGCGCTCTTTGAGGCCGTCCATGTGGATCATCCACGTGAAGAGCGGATGCGGTTTGAACTTGTCGATCTTCTTCTCGAGCAGCAGCGCGTTCGTGCAGACGATGACCACCTTCTTGCGCGCGATGAGCTCGTCGACCAGACGCGGAAGATCTTCGTACACCAGCGGTTCGCCGCCGGCGATCGAGATCACCGGCGCGCCGCATTCTTCCACGGCGGCGATGCAATCCTCAACCGAGAGCCGCTGCTTGAGCACGTCCATCGGATATTGAATCTTGCCGCATCCCGCACACGCGAGATTACATTGGAAGAGCGGCTCGAGCTCCATGACGAGCGGATATTTCTTATTGCCCTTGACCTTCTGCGTGAAGATGTATTTGGCAATCTGGACCTTCTGCGCGAATGGCGTACTCATGAAACCGTAACCTGTTCTCCGTGAAGGGACATCTCCGGCATCTGCGTGTTTTGACGGTAACGGGCGTCCATCGCCAGCGTCATCGTTGGGAAGAGATGCCGGTACATATGGTAGTTCAAATAGAAGTCGCGCGGGAACCCCGTTCCTGTGCAGTACGGTTCGTCCCACGTGCCGTCCGGCCGTTGGCGCTCTCGTATGAAGTCTAGACCCCGCTGCGCAGCCGGATGGTTGCCCACCCCGGCCCATTGTAGCGTCATCACGGCCCACGCCGTTTGCGAGGGCGTACTCGCGCCAATGCCGGCAAACGTCTCATCGTCGTAGGAATGGCAGCTCTCGCCCCATCCACCGTCGGCATTTTGTTTGCTAATCATCCACTCAACCGCGCGCGCGATGCGCTCTTTATCGGTGCGCAGCTGCGCCAGCGCGCTGACGACGCACCACGTTCCGTAAATATAATTCACGCCCCAGCGTCCGAACCACGCGCCCGAAGGTTTTTGCGTATCACGCAGATACTTCAGGCCGCTCGCAACGAACGGATCGCTTTCATCGCGGCCCAGCATCGCCAGCATTTCCAGCACGTGGGCCGTGACGTCTTCGCTGGGCGGGTCGATCATCGCACCAAAATCTGAGAATGGCATACTATAGAGAATCTCGCTGGTGTTGTCGCGATCGAATGCGGCCCACGCGCCGTTCGAGGACTGCATCGCGAGCGTCCACTGCACCGCGCGGTCGATCGAATCACGCACGGCATCACCGCTTCCGCCTTCCAGCAGCGAGCACACAATGACCGCCGTGTCGTCGACGTCGGGATAGATGTCGTTGTCGAATTCAAACGCCCATCCGCCGTTCGCAACGCCCTTGCAGCGCACTTGCCAGTCGCCCCACTGATCCGCAGCAATCTGTTCTTTGAGCATCCACTGCACGGCACGCTGCATGGCCGGATGATCGGATCGCAATCCCGCTTGGTAGAGCGCGCGGATCGCCCACGCCGTATCCCATACCGGCGACATGCATGCTTGAAAGCGCCAGCCGGTTTCGTCCTGGAACGAGAAGCGTTCCATGCCGTGCAAGCCTTTTTGCATGACCGGATGATCCAGCCCGTAACCCTCGAGGTTCAAAGCGATCAGCGAATAGACCCACGGCGGTTGAATGCCGCCCCAACTACCGTCGGCTTCTTGGCGATCGACGATCCACTTCGTCATCGCTTTGACGGCGCGTTCGCGCGTGGGCTTGAACGGCGATGCTTCGTAGAGCTTGAGGATCTTATCGACCCACCACAACCATCCAGTGCCGGGAACCTTGTGCATGAGATGATGTGTGCCGGGATTGATTACTTCGGAAACATCGATGCCGAGTTCGCGCACCGGACGCCGCGCGATCACGATGCAGAGCGGTCCGACCGTTCCGCGTGCCCAGCACGAGAAGTCGTACAGATTGAACGGCATCCAAGGCGGAAAATGCACGATCTCAGGCGGCATGGTGGGAATGCCGTCCCACGGATACACACCGAAGAGCGCCATCCAAATCTTGGTAAACACGCGCGCGTGCGCGAGGCCGCCAAGTGTTTCGATCACGCGCAGCGCACGCTGCATTTCATCGCTGCCCGGATCGACACCGAGCAGTTTCAACGCAACGTAGGCTTCGAGCGTAGTGCTCAGGTCCGCCGGGCCGTCATAGTACAGCGCCCACGAGCCGTCGCCACGCTGATGGTGAAGGATGTGCTTGACGGCACCTTCGCGGATCGGGTCGAGCGAGATGCCGAGAAAGCGCATCAGCAGCACGTGCTCGGCCGTCATCGTGACGTTGGTCTCGAGTTCGTCGGTCCACCAGCCGTCCGGATGCTGGTTCTCCAGCAGCCAGGTGACGGCGCGCTCCAAGGCGTCAGGCAATGGCACTCTCCCGCATGGCAAAGTCCGATTTTAGCAGAACGTCGGCCGCCGCCCAACCGCTTCGGACGGCAGATTCCATCGTGTCGGGCCAGCCCGTGGCGGTCCAAGCGCCGGCTAGGGCGATATTTGGCACCGCAGTTGGGGCGCTGGGGCGCCGCGCGCCTGCCGCAGCCAGATAGGTGCCTTCAGGGTTGCGCGTCGCTGCGCCGCGCACGAGTCGCGCCTGCGCGAGGACCGGTATCGCCGTTTGAACTTCGCGCCATGCAAGTTGCGCCATTTCCGCCGATGGCCGCGCCACGAATTCATCCGCGGCGCTGATGCTGCAACAAAGATATCCGGGCGCTTTTTGAAAAACCCACTGCACCGGCGAGTCGAGAATCGCGGCAAAGTTACAATCGAGCGGCACACCGTCGTACCATAGATGCACGTCCATGATTGCGAACCGTTCATACACGTCCAGCGGCGGCAGCGCGGCCGCAACATCTGCGGGCAGCATCTTCGCCAGCGCCCTCGGCGAGACGGCAACCACCACCGCATCGAAACTCGCCTCGCCATCCGGGAGGCGCAAGACGACACCGCCGCCGCGATGTTCTATCGCAAGAACGGCGGTTGCGCGATGAACCGCGTCCGCCTGCGCGGCGGCACGTTCCATGATCGATGCAAGCGGTACTTTTGCGTAACCAAAACGCGCGGCATCGGCGTCGTGCAGAAACGCCGTGGAAAGCACGAACGCCGCTTCGGCGGCGCTCATGCGATTCAGCGGCGCATTGAGTGCCGGCACCAAGAACGGTTCCCAGAACGCACGCACGGTTTGCGGACTTTGTCCATGGCGCGATAGCCATGACGCGAACGATTCGCCATGCGTCGCGCCGGCCGGGCGCAGCTTCAAAGCGACGAGCGCGCTTGCGATCTGGAACTTCGAGGACACACTCAAGTAACGATACGACACAAACGACGCAAGCAGGTGCAGTGGCGGCGGCAGCGCAGCGGCGCGCAGACGGCTTTGCGTTCCATCTTTTGAAAACACTCGCACGTCGAAACGATCTTGCAAATAGAGCGCATCGGCCATGCCGCATTCGGCCACGAACTCCTCGAACGCATCGCAGCATGCGAGATAGACGTGTTGTCCGTTGTCGACGACGCGACCGTCTACTTCGAACGAGGTTGCACGTCCACCGAGCAAGCGACTTCGTTCGAAGATTTCCACGCGCGCGCCGGCTTTTTTCAGCCGCATCGCTGCAGACAGCCCCGCAAGGCCGCCGCCGACAATCGCTATCCTTGCGGACGCAGCCATGACTCGACAACCACGCGAAGTTTTTCGCTTCGCGTGAGCGCAGCGCGTTCGTGTAGCGGCAAAATCGGTTCGCGTTCGATCTTGCGCAGAATACCTTCGTAAATGCCCGCCATTGTTTGCACGCACGCACCGGCGCGCCGCGGAATGTATCGCAGCACTTGGTACCCGTCGGTGAACAGCGCACGCGCACGCTGCGTTTGGAATTCGACAAAGGGTTCCCAGCCGGGGCCCGGCAACGCGTTCATCAGCGCTTCCTCCGTGATGCCGTAGCGGCGCAGCTCTTCTTGCGGCAGATAAATGCGTCCCATGCCGTAGTCTTCGCGCACATCACGCAAGATATTCGTGAGTTGCAGTGCCAGGCCGAGCTGGTCGGCGTAGTGGAGCGCCGCATCGTCTGTGAAACCGAAGATGCGAACGCACATGCGCCCCACGATCGATGCCACAAGGTGACAATACGCTTTGAGATCTTCCCACGTTTCGTAGCGCGTCGTGTTGAGGTCGCGCTCTACGCCATCGATCAGCGCAAGCAGCTCCTCGTGCGGAATATTATAGCGTTGCACGGCGCGCGAAAGTACGAGCATGACGTGATCGTCGGCATCGATGCTCTGCATCAATCGCGCACGCTGCGCCTGGAGCCGCTGCGGAATCAGCTCCGGTGAAGGTGCGCCGTCGACCTCGTCGTCCACTTGACGCGCGAAATCGTAGAGGGCGTATATCGCCATACGCTGATCGTAAGGCAGCGAAATGAAACCCCAATAAAAGTTCTTGGCTTCACGCCGCGCCATGTCGGCGCAGAAACGCTCGGCTTCTATTTCAACGTTTTGCAACATTGACCAAAGCTCGCAGGACCAACCCCATCTTTGTGCCCTTCGATACCGATGGCCGGGTTACATGCGTGCGAAATCGCAGCCGCTCGATTTCATCGCAGATAGCAAGGCCGCCCATGCGATAGAGTGCAAGCTGCACCCGCAGTGCACCGGGGACCATACGTTCAAGTTCTTCTCCGGATGCAAGCAACGTACGCGCACGGTCAACGAGAGAGCGTACAGCAAATTCCGTGCCGCCGCTCTCGACGTCATCTTGCAAAAGGTAGCTGCGGCCGATCCTAGTATCGCGACTAACATCTTGCGCGTGGTTGGCGAGTTGCAGACCGATGCATACATCGTCCGACAGCTGTTCGGCGCGCTCGGTTGCAGCATGAAAAAGCCGCAGCACGACGCGCCCCACCGGTGCGGCGGACAGGATGCAATACGCGCGCAGCTGCGGCCAGTTTCGATACGTGAAGACTTGCTGATCTTGTTCGTTCGCCGCGATCAGGTCCAAAAACGGTGCGCGATCGAGACCGAATTCATCAACCGTCGGGCGCAGCGCAATGAAGACCGGATGCACGGGCAGTTCTCCCTCGAAGAACCGCTGCGTCTGATCGCGCCACTGCGCAAGGCGCGTTAGCGCCGCGTGCGTGGATCCGCTTTCGTCGCCGAAATCGTCGGTCGTTCGGCAAAAGGCATAAAAGCGCATCAAATGCAGGCGCACAGCCGGCGCGACGATCTTGGATGCAACGGAGAAATTTTCGTAATGCCGGCTAGCCAGGATGCGGCAATACTCGTCCGCGCTATCGATCTCGCGCATGCTCGATTCTTCGGGTCTTTTGCAGCGCGCGAATCGTTCGCTCGCCAAGGGCAAACATGCCGATGCGCAGCGTTTCGCGCAGTTCGCGCGCGAGCGCATCGGCAGCATCCTCACCTTGCGCGGCCGCTCGAAGGAACGGTCCGGCAAAACCGGCCGCACTCGCACCGAGCGCAATCGCTTTGAGCGCATCGATTCCGTCGCGCAGGCCACCACTGGCAATCACGGTCGCGCGCGGGTGAAGCGCGTGAATTGAGGTGACCGCATCGGCGGTGGGGACGCCCCAACTGCGAAACGCCTGCGCAACGTGAGCGCGCCACAGTTCTGGGCTGCGATGGCGCTCGACTTCACTCCACGACGTACCACCCGCGCCCGCGACGTCGATCGCGGCCACACCTGCATCGAGCAACGCGCCCGCACTCTCGACGTCGATGCCCCAGCCGACTTCTTTGACGATCACCGGCACGCCGAGCTGGCGGCACAGCTGTGCGATGCGTTTGCGCAATCCGCGAAACTGCGTGTCGCCTTCGGGTTGCACCGCTTCTTGCACCGCATTCAAATGCAGCGTGAGCGCATCGGCCTGCAACATTTCCACCAAGCGGCGGCACTGATCGACGCCGTACCCTTTATTCAGTTGAACCGCACCGATATTGGCGAGCAGCAAGATATCGGGCGCAGATTCGCGCACGGCAAACGTTGGCAGAAGCGCTTCGTCTTCGATCAACGCGCGTCCCGACCCGAGCCCGAGGGCAAGACCGTGGCGCTGCGCAACGAGCGCTAACGTGCGGTTAATCGTGCCGGCTTGGGGTGTTCCACCGGTCATGCATGAAATCAGCAGCGGTGCGCGCAGGGATTTGCCGAGCAATTCGCACGAAGTGTCGATATCCTCGAGGTTCAGCTCGGGCAGCGCGCAATTGCGCAAGTGATATGCCTCGAAACCGCTAGTGATACCCTTAGCGGCTACGTCTTGCTCCAGGTTGATCCGCAGATGATCTGCCTTGCGGGAAGGAGTTCCTGCGCCGGATGCATCGTGCACAAGCTCTGGAGTTAAACAGGCATTCGGGACAGCCTGCCAGCATATCGTCGCACGTTGAGAGAGCTCATCGTTACCGCCGACGACTTTGGATTGGCGCTCCCCGTCAATGAAGCGATCGAACGCGCGCACCGCGAGGGTATTTTGCGTGCCGCGAGCCTTATGGTGCGCGCACCGGAAACAGCCGATGCAATCGAACGGGCGCGCCGGCTGCCTTCGCTTCGCGTTGGTTTACACGTCGTGCTGGTCAATGGCGCGCCGGCGCTGCCGCCTTGCGACGTTACGGATCTCGTCGATCGTAACGGTCAATTTGAAACCAATCTGTTTCGTGCAGGCGTTAACTATTTCTTCAATCCGCGAGCGCGCAGACAACTGGAGCTCGAGATCCGTGCGCAGTTCGAAGCGTTCGCGAAAACTGGGTTGCTCCTCGATCACGTGAACGCGCAAAATCACATGCACGTGCATCCAACGGTCCTCGCGACGATCGTCGCAGTGGGTCGCGATTACGGGCTGCGCGCGGTTCGTATTCCGCACGAACCGTTCTGGCCTTCGTGGCGTGCGGTTCGCTCGCATCCGTTTGCGCGCGCCGCAAACGATCTTCTTCTGCGGCCATGGATGGCGCTGATGCGCGCAAGGCTGCAGCGCAGCGGCATCATTTCGAACGATTCGGTCTTCGGCATGAACGACACCGGTCACGTGAGCGCGGATAAAGTTCGCGCCTTCTTACAAGTCTTGCCCGCGGGCGTTTGCGAACTGTACGTGCATCCCGCGACACATACGTGGCCGCAGGCATTTCCGCCGGATTACGACTTTGCCGGCGAACTCAATGCGATGATCGATCCGCAAGTTCTGCAAACGATGGACGAGCTCGACATCCACCCGACGTCATATACGGATCTCGCCATTGCGCATTAACGCACGCGCGCTTATCGGCGGCGCATTTTTCGCCGGCTCTGTGGCGGGCATTGCCTATAGCATCTACGCGATCACCCGGCTCAAGAATTTCGAGCGCCGCATGCGTGCGCCGCGCGCCGCATACGCGCCGCCGATCACCATGCTCAAGCCACTGCATGGCGATGAACCGGATTTGTACGAAAATCTGCGATCGTTCTGCGATCAGCAGTACGAGCAGTACAACGTCGTCTTTGGCGCGGCGGATGAAAACGATCCCGCCCTGGACGTCGCGCGGCGTTTGCAGCAAGAGTTTGCGCACGTCGATATCACCATAGCCGCCGGCAACCCGGGACGCGCGCGCAATCCGAAAGTAGCAAACTTGCTCGGCATGGCGCATGCCATCAAACACGAGATCGTCGTGCTCGCCGACAGCGACATGATCGTCGGGCCCGACTATCTTCAGGCGATCGGCGCCGTCTTTGCCGATCCGCAAATCGGTGCCGCGACGTGCATTTTCTGCGGAGTGCCGAACGAAGCGCTCGCCTCGCGCGTCGGCGCCCTGGCGATTACCGATGAATTCTGTCCGTCCGTGCTCGTCGCCGAATCGCTGGCGCCCGTGGACTTCTGCATGGGTGCAACGGTAGCGATACGGCGCTCGGTGCTTGCGGAAATCGGCGGCTTCGAGGCCATCGGCGAACACCTGGCGGACGATTACGAAATCGGGCAGCGCACGCATAAAGCGGGCCACCGTCTCATCATCGCACCGTATGCCGTCGCGACAGCGGTGCCCGAGCGAACTCTACGGGCGATCTGGGAGCATGAGGTGCGCTGGTCGAGAACCGTGTTCTTGGCGCGCCCCAGCGGCTTTGCGGGGACCATTGTGATGCATACGGCGATACTGGCCGCAGCGGCGCTGGCTGTACGGGGACCGCGGCCCCCGTACGTCGCGCTCATGGCCGCATCGCTCGCCACCCGGTCGTGGCTGCATTTTACGGCCGGGCGAATCTTGGCACCCCGTGTTCCTATGGCCGTGCACCTGCTACCGGTGCGGATAGTCCTAAGCTTTGGGGTCTGGTGTGCCGCGTTTTTGGGACGGCGCGTTGGGTGGCGCGGCGAACAATTGACCGTAAATGCGGAGGGGCGCCTGCTTGATGGTGCCTAGCCTCGTGTAATGTTTGCGTTCAACGTTGGGGCAAAGGCCTCGGACCGAATGCACATTGCGCACCGATAAGCCGATAGATTACGTTGAATGGACGAGAGAGAACGTGATCAAATGAATAACCGTACGCTTGTAGCGCTTGACGCTGACGACTCCTACTTCAACGACTGGATGATCGATTTGTTCAGCCTCGAGCGCGCTGCGTCCGATCGGTGGAACGAAAAAATGTGGACCGGCGTAAGGGACACGTACGCCACGATCCTGGTGCGCAATAATTAAATAGATTTTCGGCGCTTTCAACCTAGCGCATGAAAAAGGATAGCCCGCTCAGGCGGGCTATCTTATTTTGCGTGAAAAAAGTGAACACGAACAAACTGCAAGAGCAGCAGTGGGATTCGCCGGCCGGAAAATTCCGCATGCGCGGCATCGAGATATCCGAAGCGCTCGGCCGCGACCCGCAATCAACGGACATCATGCAGCGCCATCCGTTCGACGTCGAAATACAACGCATACCCGCCGGAGCCGCCGCGACGGTTTTTCACGCACACAGCGCGCAGTGGGAGTTCTACCACATCATCACCGGCACCGGAACGGTACGTGACGACTCCGGCATGACGCCGATCGAACCAGGCGACGCTTTCATCTTCAAACCGCGCGAAGCCCACCAGATCATCGCCGGCTCCGACACAGACTTAGTGATGTACGTCGTCGCCGACAACCCAATCGGCGAACACCACTATTATCCCGATAGCAACAAGTGGGGTGTCAGTCTTCCGGAACGCCGCCACTTACGCGGCGAACCTTTGGATTACTTTGACGGCGAAGAATAACCGACACCAGCCCTTTCATTACGAACGAATTCCGCGCGGTTACTTCGGGCGCGTCATCTCGGCCGGAACGACGTACTTGTCGAAGTCCGCTTCGTTCACGTGCCCCAGTGAAACCGCCGCTTCCTTGAGCGTGAGTTTGTTCTTGTGCGCGTGCTTGGCGATTTCGGCGGCTTTGTCGTAACCGATTTTCGGCGAGAGCGCCGTCACCGTCATGAGCGACTCGTTCAGGTACTTCGCAATCGTGTCTTCGTTTGCAATCAGGCCCTCAACGGCGTGTTCGCGGAACATCGTGGACGTATCGCGCAGCAGATTGCACGAGTGCAGGAAGTTGTAGATCATCACCGGGTTGAACACGTTGAGTTCAAAGTTGCCTTGTGATGCACCGAACGCGATCGCCGCATCATTTCCGTAGACTTGCGCAACGACCATGGTCATCGCTTCCGACTGCGTCGGATTGACTTTGCCGGGCATGATCGACGAACCGGGTTCGTTTTCCGGCAGCGTAAGTTCGCCAATGCCGGCGCGCGGCCCCGATGCCAGCCAGCGGATGTCGTTCGCGATCTTCATGAGTGCCGCAGCGAGCGTCTTGAGCGCGCCCGAAGCAAAAACGAAATCATCGTGTGAGGCAAGCGCGGTGAACTTGTTCGGATGCGAGCGGAACGGCAAGCCGGTCAGCTCGGCGAGTTTCTTTGCCGCGCGATCCGCGAATTCAGGATGCGCGTTCAGACCCGTCCCGACGGCCGTTCCACCAATGGCCAGATCGTACAACGGATCCGCCGCCAGTTCGATTGCATGCATCGCGCGATCGAGCTGCGTGACGTATCCCGAAAATTCCTGACCCAGCGTCAGCGGCGTTGCATCTTGCAAATGCGTGCGGCCAACCTTCACGATGTTCTTCCACTGCTCGGCCTTTTGGTTCAGCGCATCGCGCAGCTGCTCCACAGCCGGCAACATCTCGACAATCGCTTGCGCCGCCGCCATGTGCATCGCCGTTGGGAACGTGTCGTTGGAAGATTGCGACATGTTAACGTGATCGTTCGGATGGACGGGCTTCTTGCTGCCCATCTCGCCGCCGGCGATCTCGATCGCGCGGTTCGAGATGACTTCGTTCACGTTCATGTTCGTTTGCGTGCCCGAACCGGTCTGCCATACGCGCAGCGGGAAATGCGCATCGAGTTTTCCGGCGATCACCTCATCGGCGGCGGCGACGATCAGCTTCGTTTTTTCGTCGTCGAGCTTGCCGAGATCGTGATTGACCAGCGCGGCGGCTTTCTTGAGCTGCGCCATTGCGATGATCACTTGGCGCGGCATCACGTCTCGCGGCCATACGCCATCACCGATTTCAAAGTGAATGAGCGAGCGCGCCGATTGCGCGCCGTAATACTTGTCGTTGGGCACCTGAATCTGGCCCATGGAGTCGGACTCCATGCGGACCTTGGCGCCATTAGTTGGAACGTTGGTCGTCGTCATAGCCAGGCTATCTTCGCCTGGCGCGCCCGGTTTCTGCCTTGACTTATGTCGGTTCGGCCGCAGCTGCTTGCTTAAATGCCTAGCGGCGGTTCTTGAACGCCGCCCGGCCGACGGTCATTCCGACTTCTCTCGTCTCCAAGACTTCGTACACGGTGAGCGGGAAGCGCGGATCATAACCTCGCTTGCTGCAGCGTCCGCAGCTCATCGGCGCCGTGGGCAGGCGGCGGCGCAGCAGTTCGAGCGCGCACTGCTCGCAGCGCAGGATGTAGCGGCGGCTGCTCTCGTTGAGCGGCTTGACGTTGCCGAGATCGTGATAGATCGACGTCATGCCGCACTCACGCATCTTTCTGCGGAATGCGCTTCCGTGGCCGGTGTCGCCACTGCGATCGAAGAGCCACGCGTGAATCATCTCGTGCAGCAACGTCTCGCGCAGCGCTTCGGGCTGTTTCTGAAAATGTTTGGGCGAGAGTTCGATCAGCAGCGGCCGTTCGCTATACGTGATGCGTCCGGCAGAGTTGGAGAAGCGCGCATTGTACCGGATGCGGCACACCGGCACTTCGCCGTTGAAAAAGTAGTTGTTGAGCTCGGCGAAGAGTAACTGGAGATCGGTTTCCGAGGGCAGCACGAAGAGTTCTTTCGCCGAGCGCGTAAACGACTCTTGTGACTCCGAAAACGGGGCAAGGACTCCCGCCGCGAATTTACCTTCCGATTATCGCGGTTTTTGCAGCGGTGTTCTTAGCATTAATCGGCATGCTCATGCATCAGGCCTTCGGCACGGGGGGCTCGGTGTTCGGACGCGGCACCGGCGCACAAGCCGGACCACAACCCACGCAAGCGCCCCCTGCGCTGAGCGTGCGGGGCGGTGGACCGCCGCCGGCCGTGCGCATGCAGCTGCAACAGCTGCAAGCGCGTGTGGCGAAAAATCCCAAAGACGACGTCGCGCTCACGCAGCTCGGCGACATGTACCTTGCCGTGGGCAAGTATTCGCAGGCGATTCCATATTACCGGCGCGCGCTTGCAGCAAATAAAAATAACGTCGCGGCGCAAGAAGGCTTGCACCAAGCGCAGAGCGCACAGCAGCCCTGATGCGCTTATATATTTCTTGCGACATGGAAGGCACGGCGGGCATATGCAGTTGGATGCAGTGCGATCCGTCGAACCGCTCGGAATATCCGGTATACCGGCGCTACATGATGCGAGAAGTTCGTGCAGCCATTGACGGCGCGCGGACCGCGGGCGTAAGCGAGATCGTAATCAACGACTCGCACTGGGACATGCGTAACATCTTGTGGGACGAACTGCCCGAGGACGTGCGCGTCATCAGCGGTTCACGAAAACCGCTCTCGATGACCCAAGGCCTGGAGTCGAGCTACGCTGGTGCATTTTTCACCGGCTACCACGCGCGCATTGGCGAAGAAAACGGGGTCCTCGCGCATACCTATACGGGTGATTCGGTGTACAACGTACGCATGAACGGAACGGCTTGCAGTGAGGCGTTGCTGAACGCCGCGATAGCAGGCCAACACGGGATTCCGGTGCTGCTCGTCAGCGGCGACGACGTGCTGTGCGAGCACGTCAAGGAGTATATGCCGTGGGCGCGCACGGTCGAGGTCAAACGTGGCGTCGGGCACTATGCGACCGATTCGCTAACGCCGCAGGCCGCGCAAGAGTTGTTACGCGATGCGGCGGCGCAGGCAGTGAGAGACGCTGCTAAGGCACGGCTGTTCACGTTCGACTCGCCGGTCACGATGGATCTCGAATTTACGCGCGTGGAACAGGCCGACTTCGTTGAATTGATGCCGCGGTTTATTCGCACGGGCGGACGCAGCGTGCAGTTCGTTCACGAGGATTACCCCACCGTATTCCGCGCGTTCGTCGCCGCCTATCGGCTCGCGAGTGCAGCCACACCGGCAGCATGAATATCTACATTTCGTGCGACATGGAAGGCGTCGCCGGCGTGTGCTCCTGGGAGCAAGTAGACGCGCGCAATCACCCGCCCGACTACTTCATCTACCAGCAGCATATGACGGACGAAGTTGCCGCTGCAGTCCAGGGCGCCCGGTCCGCGGGCGCGCAGCACGTAACGATCAACGACTCGCACGGCCCGATGCGCAATATGCTTTTCGACCGCTTACCGTCTGATGTTCGCGTAATTTTCGGAAATCGCAAGCCGCTCTCAATGGTCGAGGGCATGAATAGCGGTTATGCCGGCGTTTTTTTTACCGGATATCACGGCGCCATCGGCGATGCCGACGCTGTGCTGGCGCACACGTACACACCCGGTGTCATTTACAACGCGCGGATCAACGGCGTAACGTGCAGCGAGGCAACGATCAATGCGGGCCTCGCGGGGTTTTACGGAGTGCCGGTGCTGCTCGTGACCGGCGATCGCGTTACGATTGAAAGCGCAAAAGCGCAGATGCCCTGGGTTGAGGGCGTCATCGTTAAGGAAAGCATCGGGTATTACAGCACGGATTCCGTTTCGCCGGCTCGCGCGCAAGCGATGATCCGCGACGGCGCCGCGCGCGCTATTCGCAACGCGGCTAACGCCAAGCCGTACGTGTTCGAGCCGCCGATTACGCTGGAGATCGATCTCGGGCGCGTCGAACAGGCGGATTTTGTTGAGATGATTCCAGGATTCGTGCGCACGGGTTCACGCAGCGTGCAGTTCGTGCACGAGGATTATCCGACGGTGTTCCGCGCTTTCGTAGCAGCGTTCCGGCTAGGCGGCGTCGCAGCGCATCCGGCTTGACGCCCCGCGAACTACGGCGTTACTGCTTGCCCCAAAGCGATTGCTATATCTGCGACTTCGTTTGCGTCGATTGAGAGTTCGCGCATGGCGCTCTCGTATAGGTCGATTGTTTCTTCGCTTTTGCTTGAGGCGGCGCGTTCTTCGCGTAAGCGTTTGATTTCTTCAGTTACGCGCTGGGCGAGCTCCGGCGTCAACTCCACGCCTGCGGCGTGGAGTTTTGCTTGTTGTTTTCGCAGCGTGTCTTCCACCAGCGATACGCCCGAGTGTTTGCCAAAAACCCATTCCATCTGTCCGCCGACGAGATCGGCCGGAACGGCCTCGTACATGCGGCGGTCGATGAGCATGGCGTGGGTGTGAATGCCGGATTCGTGCGCGAATACTTTGCTGCCGATGATCGGCTCGTGCTGTTGCATCGGAATGCCGCTCATGCGCTCCATAAAACGCGCCAGTTCTCGCAGTTTGCCGTATTTGAAACCCGGTAACTCGATGCCGTACAGCACGTTGAGCGCGGTGACAAACTCGTGCAATTTGACATTGCCGGCGCGCTCGCCGTAGCCGTTTGCCGTAACCGAAACCACTTTGAAGCCGCACGAGACTGCCGTGATGGCATTGATCGTGCCAAGGCCGTAATCGTTATGGAAGTGACAGACCATCGCCAAACCTTCGGGCATTGCTGCAACGATGCGCGAGCAATACCAACGCGCCGCTTCCGGCGTAAGACAGCCGACGGTATCGGGCCACGCAGGCCGGTCGCCGCCCGCCGCTAAACCTTCTTTGAAGTAACGGATGAAATACTCGACATCGCCGCGGCTGCCGTCTTCGGCGCCGAACTCGATCTCGGTGACGCCTCGCGAACGCGCATACCGGATCGCTTCATTCTGGAGATTGATGTTTGCTTGACGGTAAAACTCCAGCGGCAGATCGAGCCACTCGGACTCACTGCGGCCTTCGCGTTTGAGCAGCGTCTTGCCGATCTTGTACTTCAGATGCAGATCGCTGCCGCTCGTAAAGATGAAGAACGTCACGTCCCCGGGTGACACGCCGATCTCTTGCAGCGTCTCGATCGTTACGTCGATGTCTTTGGGATTGCTGCGGCACATGACGACAATTTCAACGCCGCCAATCTCTCCTCGGCGCTTGCCATCCATGACGAGCTGAAGCGTCTTCCGGTCGCCTGCGGATGCCGCCGGAAAGCCAACGCTCATGATGTGTACGCCGATCTCATCCAGTTTCTTCGCGATCTGAAACTTCTGCTCGGGCGTGAAGCACACGCCGGGCATTTGTTCGCCGTCGCGCAGCGTTTCGTCGTAAATGCGTATCTGCGAAGGATCCGGGAAGTGCAGATCGCGCGTGAACTCGCGCGGGTTGCGGATGAGCTGGTCGATCGGCTCGCGGAATTCCATATTTTTACTTTAACACACTTTCTTGCCGGGGAACGAGGCCTGCATCTGCGGCAGCGCTCGACTGCGCGCGTTCGCTGTAGACGCGGAGCTCCGAAATGTCGCGTGGGAAAAGCAGTTCAAGCGTCCAGTCGAACGCGACGCGCATCTTACGGTCCAATCCGGGCAGACGGGAAAGGTAATACGCGCGCCATAACACCCACGCAAGAAAGCCTGTCAGCACGCGATCGCCGGGCAATTGCGCAACTGCCTTACGCGCACCGAGCGATGCCATCATACCCAGTGCGTTGTAGCGGAACGGCTTGGTCTGTTCGCCGCGGATGAATGCAACGATGTTGTCCGCGAGCACCGGGCCTTCACGAATCGCGTGCTGCGCCGTTTGCGGATAGAATCCGCCGTCCCCATTTGGAATCGACGCACAATCGCCAATCGCCCATACGCCCGGACGCTCCGCAACGCTCATGTTCGGCTCGACGGGAATGAGCCCGTTCTTACCGGTCGCAACAGATTCCATGCCGCGAAGCGTGCGTGGTTTGACGCCGGCACTCCACACGATCGTGCGCGTCTCGATGCGCTTGCCGCTCTGGAGCATCAAGCCTTCATCGTCGGCAGAAAGCACTCCGTCACCCGTCACGATGCGCACGCCACGACGCTGCAAGTCGCGCTGCGAATACGAACCCATGCGCTCCGGCAAACCCGCCAGCAGCGTTGGACCGCCTTCAAGCAAGACGATGTTCACATCGCGTTTGAGCACGTGCGGATAAAAGCGGTGTACGCTGGCAAAAAGCTCGACGATTTCGCCCGCGGTTTCGACGCCCGTGAATCCACCGCCGACGACGGCAATCGTCAGCAAACGGCGGCGTTCTACATCATCCGCGGTATCCGCAAGCTCGAGCAGCCACATGAAGCGGTTGCGCAAAATCGCGGCATCCTCGAGCGTTTTCAACGCGAATACCCGCTCCGCAACGCCCGGCAAACCGAACGTTGAGGTGCCGGCGCCGATAGCGACGACGACGTGATCGTAAGAGACGGTGCCGACGATGCCCGTTAGCGAGTGCGTATACGTAACAACCCGCGATTCCAAATCGACAGCTTGCACGTCAGCCAAGATAAACTGCGTGCGGCGCAGCTGCGCACGGATCGGTGTAACGATGTGCCGCGCATCGAGCGCTCCGGAACTGACCTCCGGGAGCATGGGTGTAAAGACGGAGAAGTTTTCACGCGAGATCAGCGTGATCTCGGCTTCACCGGGACGCAGCTTGCGCTCCAGCCGCTGCGCCGTCGCGATTGCGGCAAAACCTCCGCCGAGGATGACGATCTTCACAGCCATGACGAGTGCGCCTTCGCTTATGGTACGGGACCTTCTTCCATCGACCCGAATACTACGCGGCGATGACGCCAGACGACAAGCCCGACCGAACCGGTTGGGCAGAACGACCCGAGAGCAAACAGTACGACGTCACCGAAGGCGAGTATCTTCCGCCCGGTCAGCCCACCGAGCCCGAACAAAAACGCGCAGGCAACAACGCGGCCAAGAGCGCCGGCGGTATTCTCGTCGGCCTTGGCGTTCTTGCTGCCAAATTCAAGGGCGTGCTTTTTCTCTTACTCAATTTCAAATGGCTTTTCGCGCTCAAAGGCGTGCTCGTGTTCGGCGGATCGTTCTTCATTTCGCTTTGGCTTTATGCGCTGTTCTTCGGCTGGAAGTTTGCGGTCATTTTCGTGTTGATGATTCTTGCGCACGAGCTCGGCCATTACGTTACCATCCGCAACTACGGTCTGCCGGCGCGACTGCCGCAATTCGTGCCGCTTTTTGGGGCGTACACGGTTGGCGGAATACCTGAATCGCTCGAGCACGACGCGTACATTGCTTTAGCGGGGCCGATGACGGGACTCGGCGTTGCTGCGATTTGCTACTGGCTCGGCTTGCAATCGCACGACAATCTTTGGCTTGCAGCGGCATATTTGGGCTCATTCATGAACGCGTTCAACATGCTGCCGGTTCTGCCGTTTGACGGCGGGCGCGTTGCCGGCGCACTTTCGCCGTCACTTTGGTTTATCGGTTTCGCGCTGTACATCGCCGCCGCGTTCCTGTTGCACTTGCCGTTATTTTTCGTCATCATCTTCGGAGTGTTTGCATTGCCGAGCGCTATTGCCGGCTTTCGCGGTTACCGCGATCCGCGTTTCGCCACAATGACGTCCGTCGGCCGGCTGCGCGTCGCGTTTTGGTATCTGCTCACGCTTGGAGCGCTCTTTTACCTTATGCAAATTTCCCACATCGGCGTTCCGGCTTCGGGTACGCTTCGCTAGTGAGCGAAAAACCGCCGCCGGATCTCGCCATGCTGCGGGCGGTCGAGCTCCTCGCGAAGATGCATGATTCGCAGCGCAAAGCTGCGCCGAAGGTTCAGATGCTTGACGCGCCCGCAGTGCTGCGCAGTCCGCGTATCGCATTTGTAACCGGCATCACAACGCGCAGCTCCGTAGAAAACGCGCTTGGCGTAGCGTTCAGCTATCCGGCGCGCGGATGGCATACATATGCGGTTCGCGAGAGTGGCGCACGCTGTTTTCTGAGCGCATTTTACAAAGAGCAGTTGCTTTTGGGTGTGGAGCTTTATGTGCCGGCCGCATCACACGCACCCAAGCTCGAGGCCGTGGACCTTGGCGGCTTTACGCTGGATCCGCTCGGCATTCGCATCGGTATGGATGCCAGCCGCGCACTAGAAGCTCGATTCGAAGGCGGCGCCGTGTACGTTAAGGCAGCGGGTAACGCCGTCGATCGCATCGCGATTTACGCCGGCGCGTGAACCGCCAAACCGCATTCCTTATTGTTGCCATCGCGGCAGCGCTCGCTGCCGTCTTCTTCTTTCGGCCCCATGCAACGCCCGGGCCGCCGATGCGCGACTTCGAAGCGTACTACGCCGCCGGTGCAGCGGCGAACGCTCACGTGAATCCATACGGCACGCAGCTCTGGAGCTTCGAACAACGCATCGATCCTCACGCGAACGGGTTTGCCCTTTTGCCGTTCGTGAGTCCGCCCGTCGTGCTGCCGCTGTTTCGCGCGCTCGCACTAATGCCCGTAGCGATTGCTACAAGTCTTTGGCGCACGCTGCTCGTCGCTTGCATTGCCGCGCTGGTGATGACGACGCTTCGCTTTTGCAAAGTGCGGATCGCGATGCAAACGATCCTCGCCGGCGCGTGCATTGCGATCGGGTTTGGGCCGCTGACCAGTGCGCTCGCGCTGGGCCAACTCGCGCTCGTCGCGTACGCCGCTGCGGCGATCTCGCTTGCCGCTGCGTTTGCCGCGATCTTCGTCTGGCTTCAGCCGAACATTGCGCTATGCGTGCTTGCGCAGGCGCGATGGAAACCGGCACTGTGGTGCTTTCTCGGCCTGGTGCTGACGGTATTTTCATCGAACCAGGCGTACGCGCAGGCGATCCGTCAGCACACCGATGCGGAACGGCTCTCCGCGATCCAGATTACACCTCTCTCGATACTGCACGGTCTAGGCGCATCGCCGCACGTTGCGAGCGTTCTCGCGATCGTTATTGCAATCGCAGCCGCAGCAGCGATCGGAGTAGCGTTGCTGCATGCGCAGCGGCCGCTGCAAACGTTCTGGATCGGCTCGCTGCTCTTGCCGTTTTTCGTGCCGTTCTTGCACGAACACAATCTCATTGTCGCATTTATGCCTGCGATGGCCGCGCTGCTGCTGACGCCTCAGCGGGCGTGGCCCTACGCCGCTATCGCCGTGTGCCTTTGCGCGATCGATTGGCTCGGTCTGGCCCAACGTCCCGACGGCGCAATTCAAACAGCGTTGCTGACGTTCGCGTTGCTTTTTGGCGCGGCAAGCGTGCGGAACGATATACCACTGCGAACTATCGGCGCAACCACCGCCATCGTTTTGTGCGGCATTGGGCTTGCAGGCATGCTCGCCGCAGCGAACCCGATGCCGGTGTGGCCGGACGGTATGCAAGCATTGGCAATAACCCACTTTTCTTCCGCGGCGCAGGCATGGAAAGCAGAACAGGCCGCAACCGGCCTGTTTGCTGTCAATCCCGCTTGGAGCGCGCTCCGCGCGCTCTCGCTTTTGGGCTGCGCCGCGCTTGCGGCGATCGTTGCTTTCGCGCTAGATATCGACGTTCATCATGTCGTCGAACGCAGCCACCGGTACCGTGCGGAAATTGCGTAAGTCGGCGTTGAAAAAGTAAATGTCTTCGCGGCCGTTTTGCACGATCATCGGCACGTCTTTCTGGAACTCCTGGAAGAGCACGTGATCGTCTTTGTTACGGTCTGCCTGGTCGTAATGTGCGTAGAGATCGTGCATTGCTTTATTCGCACGAGCATTGCACCAGTTCAGAATGTTTTGGCCATTCGGAGGGATCTGATCGCAAGCGAAAAGATTCGATAAATCGCCGACCGCGCCCATCCCCCACGCAAAAAACGCGATATCCCACTTGCCGTTATACAGAATGCCGTGATTCGCCGCGGCGGCAAAAAGCAGTGCCGAATCGTAATGCTTGACGACGATTTCCGCGCCGATCTGCTTCCATGAATTGCGCAGCATTTCTATGACCTGATCCCCAACCGCGTTTCCGGAATTTGTGACAAACTCCAGTGACAACCGCACGCCGTTCTTTGCGCGAACGCCATCGGCGCCGCGTTTCCATCCCGCTCCATCGAGCAGTTGATTGGCTTTGGCGATATCGAACGGCAGCTCGGGGAATCCGGGGTCCCAGTACGGAGCAACTTTCGGCGCCGGTATCTCTTGCAAGATTCCGATACCGTGAAAAGTTTTTTGAATCATCGTCGGGCGGTCCGTCGCATATTTGAGCGCTTGCCGTACGGCGGTGTCTTCGAGGGCCGGGCGTTTGACGTTGAAGCTGATGTGATTGAAAAGATAGCCCGGTTGACGGATGAATGCGAACCCTGTCATGCCTTGCATCTTCGATTTGAAGAAGCTGCCGGGCGTGGGATACCACAGATCGAGTTGGTGAGACTGCAGTTCCGTCAGCGTCGTGTTCAGATCTGGGACGATCTCATAATCGACTTCCTGGAGCTTTGGTTTACCGCGCCAGTACAGCGGATTGGCAACCATTACCACCCGCTGGCCGCGATCCCACCGCGTGTACTTGAACGGTCCGATCCCGACAGGCAGCGCATTGTACGGTGCGTTGTTGATGTTCGGCAACGATGCGAGCAAGTGCTTCGGTAAGAGACACGGGTTTGCACCGGCCGTCGAGAAAAACGTTTCGACGAAAGGTGAATACGGTTGTTTCAAGTGCAGAACGACGGTGTATTTATCCGGCTCGCCGATTGACGCAATGCGATCCCAGCCGGAACGGCCCGGTACGTTGGTGGCCGGATTCAAAACGGTCTTGAAACTGAAGACGACATCGTCCGCATTGAACGGCGCGCCATCGGACCATTTCACGCCCTTGCGTAGATGATACGTAATCGTCAAGCCGTCTTTGCTAACGCCGCCGTTCTTCTGGGTAGGAACTTCGGTTGCAAGCTCCGGCACGGGGTTGTTCGAGCGGTCCCACTTGATCAGCCACGCCATCGTCATGCGTGCGAGATCGAACATGGCGCCTTGCGTGTTCAACACCGGATTGAGCGTGCTGATGTCTTCGCTGGCCGTCCATCGCAAAACGTGCGGCCGCGTCCACGAATTCACACGCGCGCTCGAAAGGGGAGCCGGCCCCGCCGACTCGTCAATGAGCGCATTACTGGAGGCCGCAGTGCCGCCGCGCGAGCAGGCCGCAACCGCGAAACATGCGAGCAGAGCAGCAACGCGGGCAGATGTCTTGCGCATCGCTAGATGTCCACGTCCATGAAATTGTCGAACGGCGAGAGCGCTCCAGGGCTGAAGTTCTTCATATCCTTGTTGTAAACCCAGACCGCTTCGGTGCCCATGACGACGATGGTCGGAACGTCCTTGTCGAGTTCTTCCATAACGATGGCATCGTCGGCGTTGCGTTGCGGCTGCTCGTAGTGCGTGTAGAAGTTTAACATTGCTTGCTCGGCTTTTTTGTTACACCAATGCAGAATGTTTTGGCCGTTCGGTGGAATCTGCGCGCACGAGTAGATGGGCGAAAAATCGCCTATGGCGTCCTGTCCCCACGCAAAATAGGCGACGTCGAACTTGCCGCGATAGAGTACACCGTTGTCCTGATACTGCGCAAAGAGCAGATTGTTCTGATAGTGACTGACCGTGATGTTGACGCCGATCTGCTTCCAGGTCGATCGTAGCAGCTCGATCATTTGATCGTTGACCACCGTACCGCTCGCCGTTGCAAAGTTGAGATCCAATTTCACGCCGTTCTTTGCGCGAACGCCATCGGCGCCCATTTTCCAACCGGCATCATCCAACACTTTGTTGGCGCGGGCTAAATCGAAGCCGGCCTCTTTGATGTTGGGGTCCCAATACGGCGCGACGCGTGGCGCCGGTTCTTCCTGAAGAATTCCAACGCCATGGTAGAGTTTGTTGAGAATCGTCGTCTCGTCCGTTGCCAGGCGAAGCGCCTGACGGACCGGCAATTCCTTGAGCTTCGGCGAGGTCAAGTTGAAATCGATGTGCCGGAAATAGTAGCTGGGCTGTCCCCACGTGATGAACGCTTGCAGCGGCCGGTATTGATCGATCATGCTCGGCGGCGTCTGGTACGACATATCGAGCGCCTTCGCTTGCATCTCGGTAAGCACCGTATTGGCATTGGTAATGATCTCGTAATCGATCTCTTGAAGTTTCGGTTTGCCTCGGAAGTAGTACGGATTCGCTACCATCACGACGCGTGAACCGCGCGACCACTCCGAGACCATGAACGGCGCGATGCCGACCGGCTTGGAGTTGTACGGCGCGTTATTGATGTTCGGCAGCGATCCCAAAATGTGTTTAGGAAGCAGGCTTGGGTTTGCACCCGCCGTTGAAAAGAACGTTTCCAAGAACGGTGAGTACGGTTTGCTCAAATGCAGCACGACCGTGTACGAATCGGGCGTGTCCGTTTTGACGATACGATCCCAACCGGTGCGGCTGGTGACGTTATTGTTCTTGTTCAGAACGGCACTGATGCTGAAGGCGACGTCATCTGCGGTAAACGGCGCCCCGTCGGACCACTTCACGCCCTTACGCAAGTGGTACGTAATCGTCAGCCCGTCTTTACTGACACCACCGTTGCTGATGGTCGGGATCGATGTGACCAGTTCGGGAATCGGATTTCCGGTTTTATCCCAACGCACCAGATACGCCGAGGTCAGCGGACCAATGATCAGCGAGACGGGCGTATCGGTCGTCAGCACCGGATTCAGATTTTGAACGTCCTCGTTCGCGGTCAACCGCAACACGTGCGGCTTAGTCCAAGAATTGGTCTCGGTTTGCGACGTGTTGACCGGCGGATTCGTCGGAAGCGCTCCGGCTTCGCCCACTGCCTGCGACGGGCTTGCGCCCGCGGTAGCGCCGCCGTTTACGGTTGTCGTCGTTTGGGTCGTGGTTTGCTTGGTGCAGCCACCGATGACGAACGCCAAGGCGATGACCGCTGCGAGGAGTTGCTTGCTCATCCGGCGCGTATTTGCCGCGCGGGGGGCTGGTCCTACGCCGTCAAGGCTTCTCTGACGCCGCCGCCCGAGGCTTTCGCGCCGTACATCGCGCGGTCCGCAACCGCAAGCAGCACGTCGGCGCTGTCACCGTGATCCGGATACATGCACACACCGACACTGCATCCGATGATGTAATCTTCACCGTCGAACGAGTACGGGCGTGCGATGCTCTTGCGCAAACGTGAGGCGATCACGCGCACTTGTTCGATCGTCGCCGGCCGCGAAAGAACGCAAACAAATTCATCGCCGCCAAGCCGGCACACGTTGTCCTCGCTGCGCAGTTCCGAGCGCAGCCGCGTGGCAACGCCCTTCAAGATCATGTCGCCGGCGGCGTGCCCATACGAATCGTTGACTTTTTTGAAACCGTCGAGATCGATAAAAACCACGCCGAACGGGTGGCCGCCGGATCCGATATGCGATTCGATTGCCGCCAGTGCGCCGCGCCGGTTCAAGGCGCCGGTCAGCGCATCGCGCAGCGCAGATCGCCGGTACGCGTTGGTTTTGCGAATCGTGAACGCGAACGCGAACCACCACGCAGTAAGGAGAACGACCGCGGCGATCGTGCCCGCTAGACCGGCGTGCACGTAAAACAACGTTCGCGCACGCAGCGCGCGTACGTTCGTGAGCAAGTGAACGGCGAGCGCGCCTTCCGCGTCGCGCAGGCTGCCGAAAAGACTCATTCCTTGCGTCAGACGCTTGCGCGCCAAGGCTGCCTTTCCGACGCGAACCAGGGATAGCTCGCTGGAAAAGAACGCCTCCACGCGATCTTGCGCGCGCATCGTCTTGGCGAAGATCGCGTCGGGCACCATCGATTCGTCCGCGCTTGCGAGCGCGGCGTTCAGGTCCGGGATCTGGGCGTGTGCGTCGTAATAGGGATCCAAGAACCGTCCATCGCCGGTCGCGACGAAGCCGCGTATGCCGGTTTCTTCATTCACCAGCCGCAACATCCGGTCGCGCTGCCACCCTACAAGAGTCGATCCCATGATCTGGTTCTGGAGCGCCTTCTGCACCAGACCAAACTCGCAACCTGCAAAAACGAGCGCCAACAGAAAAAGGGCGCCGGCTATACCCGTCGCCCAGAAGATCCTGGTTTCGGCTTGGCCTGCAAGTTTTCGAGTATCCGGCACTACATTGAAATTATCGGGCGCAAAGGCCAAAATTCAGGGCCCTTCACCACGTTTTTACGCGCCGGTCGGGTTTATTGAGCTTTCACCTAATGCAAAAATGTACGTTTGCTCGGCTTGACGCAACGTATACACCGCATTGAGCAGCGTCGTCTGCGCTTGTGTGTAATTTGTCTGAGCTTGCAGCAAATTTACAAGCGTGTTGACACCGGCGCGGTATTGCGCTTGCGCCCCACGTAAACTTTCTTGCGCAGCAGCCAGTGCCGCCTGTGCTTGGACAACCGCCGCCTGGTTGGAAGCAAGTCCGACCAATGCTTGCTGGACGTTCAGTTCAACGGCAAGCCTCGTCTGCGACGCGTTCGCTTGCGCCAGGTAGAGCTGTTGCTGTGCTTGCTCCACTTGTGCGCGCGTAATGCCTTGATCGAAGATCGGGATCGACAGGGTTGCTCCAACGGACGAGTTGGAGAGCCATCCGTTCGTTCCGGTGAACGAGTTTGTTCCCAACGATGCCGTTCCATTGATCGTCGGATAGTAGCCGGCTCGTTGCGCTTGCACGTTGTATTGCGCCGCCAGAATGGTGTTTTCCGCGGCGAGATAATCGGGCCTCAATGCGAGCGCACGTGCAACCGCTTGCGTGTACGGCAGCGGCGTTACGAGCAGCGCCGACGGATTCGGCGCCGTCTGCGGTGCCGGCTGCACGAGAACGGTGGGATCGAGCCCCAGTTGATTGGCAAATGCACCGAGTGCAGACGCAAGTATGCCTTGATCGCGCGTGAGCTGCACCTGAGCCTGCACCGTCGGCACGTGTGCAGTAACCAGATCGACGCGCGCCGTTGTGCCTGCGCGAACTTGCGCGCGAGTGAGATTCTCGTTCGTTTGCGCCTGCCGCAGAACCTCACGGTCGACGTTGACCGTAGCGTTCGCCTGAAGCGCATTAAAATACGACTGTGCGACGTTGAACGAGAGCGTTTCCAGCGAACGTTGATACGTCTGCACACCCGCGACGGCGTTGGCGCGCGCTTGATGCAACTGCGCGATGACCCTACCGCCGTCGAAGATCAGCTGCCGAAGCGTTAGACTCAGACCCTTACTCGTGGTAGCATTGCTGCCGCTGTTACCGAACGTTCCACCGGTAGGATTATTCGTTGCGCGTCCGTTCGTTGAGCGCGTAATGGAGGCAGCCGCACTAACGTTCGGCAAAACGCCGGTGCGCGCGAGCTCAACCGGAATTTGCGTGAGCTGCTCGTTCGCGCGCGCGGCGGCCAGCACCGGAGACTTTGCAGCCGCGATATCGATCGCTTGCTGAAGGCTCACCGTTTGCGGAACGCCGGGCTGCGGACTAGGAACCGGCACCGCTACCGTCGTTGCCGCTGCTAAAACAATCGCTGCGATCACGTTATTGCCCGCGCCGTCCGTGTCCGCCGGCTGCACCGCCGACAATTGCAACGGCACTGCCGTTTTGCAACGCATCGGGACGCGTCGTTACCACGAGCGTTCCCGGCGTGATTCGCGGGCTGTTCACTTCGCTCAGCGTATCGGTCTGCACGCCAACGCTGACGGGAACTTGTTGCGCGTTCATGCCTTGCGCGGTTTTCGTGACGATAAAGACGTTCGATCCCTGATCGGTTTGGGCAACTGCGGCGCGCGGCACCACGATCGCGTTTTTGTGATTGACCTTTTGAATCGTGCAGCTCACGAGCATGCCGCCGCGCAGCTCGCCGCCCGGATTCGATTGCGCGATGCGCGCCTGATACGAGAGGGTTCCTTGCGTTGGTACCGCGTTCACCGTCGTTATGCGTCCGTCGTACGAACGCCCGCCGAGCTGCGAAACCGAAAACCGCACCGGCGTTCCCGAATGCACGTATGCGAGATCTTCATCCGGCACGTTCACGTTCACCCACACCGTGCCGACTTGCGAGACGCGCAATACCGGCGTTCCTGGGCTCGCCATCGCGCCCGGATCGGCAAGACGCGCCGTCACGACGCCGTCGAACGGTGAGTACAGCGACGTTTGCCCGATCTGCGTGCGCAGCACGTTGGCCTGCGCCTGCGCCGCGTGGACCGCTTCGGCGGCAGCTTGCGCTTGCGCGCCTTGCACGCCCGTCGTGCCGCGGTTCGCGAGCGCCTGCTGGTACTGCGTCTGCGCAGCAACATATGCCGCGCGCGCTTGCGTGAGCTGCGACTGCGAAACGTAGCCCTGTTTGTAGAGCTGCGTATCTTGATCGAACGTGAGCTTAGCATTTTGCAGCGCAGCTTGCGCCGACTGCACCGCTTGCGAGGTGTTGGCCTGCGTAATGGGCACGTTCATCGCCGATGATTGCGCCTGCGCGGCGGATTGCGCAATCTGCGCTTCTACCTGCGCGAGCTGCGCGCGCAGCGTGGAATCGTCGATCTTTGCGAGCAACTCTCCGCGGCTTACGCGGTCGCCTTGATTGACGTACACTTCGCTGATCGGGCCGCTCTGCTGAAACGAGAGCGTCGAATCTTGCATCGGTGCGATCTGGCCGTCAAGCGTCAGGTACGTCGCAATATTTTGACGCTGCGCGCGTGCAACGTCCACATCGAGCGCCACCGGCCCCCGTTGCTGTTTTTGTCCGCCGCAGGCGGCAAGCGTCAATGCCACGAGCACCGACGCGGTCAATCTGCGGTATCCGTCCGTCATTCGTCTCCTCACAAAGTTCCGGGCGCGGCGCGCCTCACAGCCTCCTATACACTAAAAGGCGCGAAATTGATTCAAGTAGAGCCGCTGAACCTGAGAACTGCCGGGGAAGCGGGCGCCGCGATGTGGTATTGGTGCCCCGTGCGCGAGAAACTGCAAGCCGGCCGGACCTTCAGCCGTCAAACCCGCGTAGAAGAATGGATGACGGCGGAAAAAGCGGGCAACAAGGGCGTGGACGTGCTTTCGACGCCGATGATCGTGCAGCTTATTGAAGACGCAGCCATGGCATGCATTGGGCCCGTTCTCAACGATTCACTCGTCTCGCTGGGCACCCACATCGACTTAGAACACCACAAACCCGTGCCGGTGGGCTTCATCGTCCGCACCGAAGTCGAGCTCGTTTTGGTAGACGGCCCGCGCTTGAGTTTTGCGGTTCAGGTCTTCGATGAACAAGAGGCTGTTGCTGAGGGAACCCACGAGCGATACGTCATGGAACGCGAAAAATTCCTCGCAAAGCTTGAAGAAAAGCTGGCTTAACGCTACCTTTATATTCGAACGG
>CAZERJ010000022.1:0-18703 GCA_964514445.1 uncultured bacterium
TCGGGCAAGATCCGGATGAACTTCATCCGCATCCTACCCGGCGACCGAGTCCTGGTGGAACTCTCGCCGTACGACCTGACGCACGGCAGAATAACGTACCGATACAAATAGAAAAACAAATTACGACGCGCCCTCGGGCAGGGCAAAATTACAACGAACCTCCATGCGCTTTGCGGCAAATGGGGGCCCCAAGGAAAACATCATGAAAGTCCGTCCATCCGTTAAACGAATCTGCGAAAAATGCAAAATCATTCGCCGCGAAGGCAAAGTGCGCGTGATTTGCGAGGTCAATCCCAAGCACAAGCAAGTGCAAGGGTAGAGGAGAGCTTTTAAGTTATGGCACGTATCGCCGGTATCGATCTTCCGCGTGAGAAGCGCATCGAAATTGCGCTCACGTACATCTATGGCATCGGTCTGCCGACCGCGCAGCGTCTGATCGCGCGCGCCGGTATCAGCCCCGACCTGCGCGTGAAAGAGCTCACCGAAGAACACGAGCGCAAACTGCGCGACGCTATCGACGCCGAAGGGATCAAAGTCGAAGGCGACCTGCGCCGTGAAGTCGGCGCGCACATCAAGCGCCTCATGGACATCGGCTGCTACCGCGGCCTGCGCCATCGCCGCGGCCTGCCCGTGCGCGGCCAGCGCACCAAGACCAATGCGCGCACGCGCAAGGGTCCGAAAAAGACTGTCGGCAGCAAAAAGAAAGCTACCGCCAAGAAGTAACCTCGCGCAGATCGGACGGATGGAAGAAGCCCGGCACACCGCCGGGCTTTTCTTTTGCGGCGAAGAAAGGAAGCTTCGCATGATCTACGTGGGAACGTGTGGCTTCTCATATAAAGATTGGCTTGGCACGTTCTATCCCGCAACCGCGCGGCCGAACGAAATGCTGCCGTACTATGCCTCCCATTTCTCCGCGGTGGAAATCGATTCGTCGTTCTACGGCGTCCCCACGCCGCAGACGATTGCGCGGCTTCTCTCGGTCACGCCGAGCGATTTCAAATTCTGTTTCAAAGTGCCGCAAATCATAACGCACGGTACGCAGCGCTCGTCCGTGCACCCCGATGCGGGCGAATTCGTCGAGCGTCTTGGGCCCGTTGCCGACGCCGGGAAACTAGGCGCTGCGCTTTTGCAATTTCCCAATAGCTTCCGAAACACGGAAGAGAACCGGCGGTTCATCCGCTTTTGCGCGCGTGCGCTAGAGCCGTTGCCGCTTGTAGCGGAGTTTCGAAACCGCGAATGGCAGACGTGGGAGACGATCGAGATGCTCTCGCAACTCTACATTGGGTGGTGCAACGCCGACATGCCCTCGTACGACACGTTGCTGCATCCCAGTTCAGACGTCACGGGTGTTGCAGGTTACATTCGCTTTCATGGCCGCAACGCCGCGCAGTGGTGGACCGGCGACAATACGACACGTTATCAATACGACTATACGCCCGAAGAGCTGGAGCCCTGGATGGACCGCATTGCGGAAATCGATGAGCGCATTGAAACCACGTACGCGTTTTTCAACAATCATGCGCGTGGGAACGCCGCGCGCAATGCCGAGATGTTGATCGAGATGCTCGAAGAGCGGTACGGCGAAAAAGCAACGCCGATTGCAAGGCCGGCGGAACGGCCACCCGAGCAGCCGGGACTGTTCGAATGACACTGTGTGCGGTTATTACGGCTGGAGCCCGACTCGATGAAGCATTCGCGGTGCGCGCAGGCACGAACGTCAAAGCGCTCGCCTCGCCAAACGGCACGCCTATGGTGTTGGCAACGATCAAAGCGGCGCGCGCCGCGGGCGTCGACCACATTGCCGTTGTCGGCGGTGCCGAAGTACGCGAAATGTGCGGCGGAATGATCGAACGTTTCGTCGATGAAGCGCGAAGCGGCGCGGAAAATCAACGGCTTGCGCTGCGCGCGTGGGAACCTGAAAACGCGCTCCTCTATCTGACCTGCGACATGCCCTATATCAACGCAGCGGCGCTGCGCAACTTTTTGGACGCATCGCCGGAGCAAACGCTGACGATCCCTCTAACCGAACATGATGCGTTTATAAGGCGGTTTGCCGGCGCGCCGCCGTTCGGCGTTACGCTCGGCGGTGAACGCGTCGTCAACGGCGGGGCGTTTCTCATTCCCGCGGGCACTGCGCCTCGCGTCGAAGGACTGGCGATGCAGTTTTTTAATGCACGCAAAAGTCCGCTGCGAATGGCCGCGCTCGCCGGCGTGCCGTTGTTGCTGCGTTTCGTGCTGCGCCGTTTGCGCATCGAGCATTTAGAGCGCCGTGCATACGAACTCTTAGGCGTGCGCGCTCAAGCCATCCGCAACTGCGCGCCGGAGCTTGCATTCGACGTCGACACGCTTGCCGAATACGAGTATGCCGCAGCGCATCGCTAGCCCGGCGCGCGTCGCCGCATTCACGTTCGGCGTGCAAGTTGTTTGGGGAGCGCTCCTAGGCGTTTCACTCCAAGCGCGCGCGAGCGAACTGGCGCCGGCGTGGAAACTCGAAGCGTACGCATTGCTCGCAGGCTGGGGTGCAGCGATGGCCGCGATCTCGCAGCTCGCCGCCGGGTACGCGTCGGACTCGCTACGCAAACGCGGCAGCAGGCGCGTCGAGTTTTACATCGGCGGTACGGTTCTCGCGTGCGCCGGACTGATATGGTTTTACAATGCGCGCACGTTTGCGTCGCTGTTTGCGGCGATCTTAGCCGTGCAGCTGGCGATGAACGTCGCGATCGCCGCGTATCAGGCAGCCATCCCGGATCTGTTCGATGACGAGCGCATGGGGCGGGCGTCGTCGTGGATGGCGGGCTTGCAAAGTTTGGGCAATGCGTTCGGCGCGGCGTTTGCCGGACTGTTGCGCGGACCGGTAGTGTGGATTGGGATCGTACTCGCATTGACGATCGCGTGTGGCGTTACGGCCTCGCACGGTGCGCGTTTCATTCCGTCGAACGTGAAGCAAGAACGGCTCACGTTGACGGGCGCATTCATAGATTTGTTCATTTCGCGCGCATTGGTATTTCTCGGCTTTTACACGCTCGTCGACTACCTGTTCTTTTACATCGGCAGCACATTGGGTGAGCGATCTGCATCTGCTTATACCGGTTACACGCTGCTCATCGTCACGGCGTCGGCAGCAATCGGCGCGGCTGCAATTGCGCGCGCTGCGGATCGGTGGGACCGGCGCGCCCTTGCGTGCGCGGGCGCAATCGTTTTGGTTGCAGGCATCGGCGTTCTCGTTAATGCGCACACGTGGATCGCAATCGCACCGATCGCCGCGTGCGCGGGTATCGGGTGGGGCGCGTTTCTTACCGCCGATTGGGCGCTCGGCTGCCGCTTCACGGCACGCGCGCACGCCGCGACAACGCTCGCCGTGTGGAATTTGGCTCTCTTGATTCCGCAAGTAATCGCACCGGCGCTCGCGACGGCCGTTATTCGAGCAATTCATGCGAGCAGCGTGCTCGGACCGCGGGTCGCATTCGCGCTGGCCATCGTGGAACTGTGCTGCGGTGCCGCTTGGCTTTGGCGCCTGCCTGCTTATTCACGGAATAAACCGAGCGAGTATGGGAATATTGCCTAGGGTTTATTGCCCGCAATCTTACCTAGGAGGCAACATTTGAATCGACTGAGGACAGCGCTCCTTACGACCGGCCTTGCCGCGAGTTTGGGGTTCACTGCAGTCGCAGCGCCGGTCGCCGCATCCGTTGGCAACGTTGGTAACAACGCGATTGCTCAGGCGACGCCGACGTCTTCACCGGTACCGGCGGCTTCAACGGCACCTGGAGCGACAGCAGCTCCGAGTCCGCCGGCTACTACGACTCCGGCGACAAGCGCGCCGGCAACAACTACTGCGCCGACAACAACAACGACGACGACATCCGCTCCACCAATGCAATTCGGATCGCCGCCGTCGGGTCAAATTCCGATCTTATTCAACGATCATCACGTTTATTCCAAACCGGACGTCCTTCGACAAGGGCGCGTTCTTGCTGCGCTCGTGCGCGGCGGAACGATTCTGGTTCCGTTGCGATCGATGTTCGAACAAATGGGCGCAACGGTCAATTACGATCCCGGCACGCGCACCGTTGACGTAACCAAACCCGGCTCCGACGTCAAAGTGACGCTCGGCCGTCCGGAAGTTACCATTAACGGTGAAACGCGTCCGCTCGACGTTCCGCCGATGATGTATCGCGGAACGATCCTCGTGCCTGTCCGCGTGATCTCGGAAGGCATGGGCGCGTACGTGCAATGGGTTCCGGATAAACGCGTCGTTGTGGTGCGTTATGCTCCGCCGACTCCGGCGCCACCAGCGCCGCCGCCGGCGACAGCACCAACTCCGACGACGGCTCCGACACCGACACCGGCACCACCGCGTTATCAGGATCACTTCATCGCCGGTGACTACATCATCAGCCCGAAGGTCTACAACGAGTTCAGTCCAGGCAACTCCGGCAAGGGTGGATCGTTCGCCGTTCGCGGCGCCCTCGAGTTCGATCTCTTCAACCTGCCGTGGATGATCGAAGGCGACTTCCGGCAGTACCAGTATCCGCACAATACAGGCGCGTTTGCGGCGGGAACGCCGTGTAATGTCGCTCCGCCGGCGGGTGCTGCGGGAGATCAAGGATGCGTTACCGTGATCGGCGGCGGCGGACAAACGTTCGTCCCGGCGTTCACCGCGCAAGATCGTGACGTCGACGCGCGTCTCGGCCTGCGTGTGGCAGAACCGCGCATCTACATCGGCGTCGGTTATCTCTGGCGCACGACCAACTACGGCTATCCGAATCAGAACGGCGTAGGCTTCGGCATCGAAAAGCTGCCGGATCTCGACCAACCGTTCTCGATTTACGGAAGCGCCTGGTACTACCCGAGCGTGAAGGGCGACTGTAGCGTCGCCGTATGCCCGACAGGTCCGTTCAGCTTGCAGTACCGCATGCTGAAGTACCAGATCGGCGGCACGATAAACTTCGGAACGCCGACGGGCGTCTTCCTCGACTTAGGCTGGTTGGGCGACCGCCTCAACAACAAGGCCAACGCGCCGGTTGATGCATCGCACAACGGTCCGTACGTCGGGCTAGGCATTCACTTCTAAAACCGAACCGAATCCTCGAGCCAGACGAAGCCCCGGGTCTCTTAAGAGACCCGGGGCTTCATGCTTGTGTCACGGTGAGGTATCGAACCACCGCCGAGGAGCGAAGCGACACAAGCAACCATGCGCGCCATGGCCGCCGACCCGCGCATCGGAGTTGACCTCGGGGACGGCTTGCTGTAAAATAACGGCTTGGCGCTGGGACCTCTCTCCTTGGCGCGCTTGCACCTGCATTAGCCGCAGCGGCAAGACCGAAGCCCCTCGCCGTGGCTTCGTGGACCAGATGATGCAATAGCAACGCTATTGCGGAGTCGAGGCGACGACACCGCTCTCGTTGAGCGGATAGGATAAACTACGGAACTGTAATGGCAGCGAAAAAGCAAACCAAGACGCGCAAGAAGCGTGAATTTAAAAACGTCCAGGCGGGCGTTGCTCACATTCATGCGTCGTTCAACAATACGATCGTTTCGATCTCCGACAACCTCGGCAACACCATCGCCTGGGCATCGGCGGGTAACCTCGGCTTCAAAGGAAGCAAGAAGTCCACGCCGTTCGCCGCGCAGATGGCCGCCGAATCCGTCGCGCGCAAAGCGATGGAGCACGGCATGAAGTCGACCGAAGTGCTGGTGAAAGGCCCCGGCGCCGGACGCGAAGCCGCGATTCGTTCGCTCCAGGCCGCCGGCCTCGAGATCACGCTCATCAAAGACGTTACGCCGATTCCGCATAACGGCTGCCGTCCGCCCAAACGCCGCCGCGTCTAGTTAGTAATAAGAGAGAGCATTAGATGTCACGATATATTGGACCAGTCTGCCGCCTGTGCCGCCGCGAAACCGCGTCGAGCAAAACGGGCGAGAAGATCAAGCTGTTCCTCAAAGGCGACCGCTGCCTTTCCAAAAAGTGCGCGGTCGAGCGCCGCGGCACCGCGCCGGGTCAAAAGACGCAAGGCAAACAGCGTCAGAAGATCTCCGAGTACGGCCGCCAGCTGCGCGAGAAGCAGAAGATGCGCCGCTATTACGGCGTGCACGAAACGCAGTTCGAGAATTACTTCCGCGAAGCAGCGCGCGTTCCGGGCCAGACCGGCCGCACGTTCTTGCAGCTGCTCGAGCGCCGTCTCGACAACGTCGTCTACCGTTTGAATCTGGCGAACAGCCGCGCGCAAGCGCGTCAGCTCGTCACGCACCGTCACTTCCGCGTGAACGGCCGCATCGTCAACGTTCCTTCGTTCATCGTGAAAGCCGGCGATGTGATCACCGTCGGTGAGAACAGCGCGAAGTCGACGATTTTCGAAGCGAACTTCGAAGTCGCGAAAAACCGCCGTACGCCGGAGTGGCTCGAATGGAACGAAGCCGAGCACACCGCAAAAGTTCTTCAACTCCCCACGCGCGAGCAAATCGACACACCCGTCGACGAGCAGCTCATCGTCGAGTACTACTCGCGCTAAGCAAAAACCAACGCCGCTTCTAGGCGTCCGATCGTGTGCAGCGGGGCTGCGTGCGGATAACGTAAGAAGCAACAAAGGAAACCAAAACCAATAATGACCGTCCTGGATACACCAACCGGAGCAAGCATCGAAGTCCGCGAGCGCCGCGAGAATTCCGCCAAGTTCGTCGTGGAACCGCTGGAGCGCGGCTTCGGCATTACGCTGGGCAACGCGCTGCGGCGTATTCTTCTCAGCTCGATTCCCGGCGCCGCCGTCACGTACATGAAGATCGACGGCGTGTTGCACGAGTTCTCGACCATTCCCGGAATCGTCGAAGACACGATCGCGCTGATGCTCAACCTCAAAGGCCTGCCGGTGAAACTCAACGCCGACGAGCCGAAGGTTCTCACGCTCAGCGTGAGCGGTGAACGCGAAGTGACTGCCGCCGACATCGCACCCGATGCCGACGTCGAAATCCTCGACCCGAACTACCACATCGCGACGCTCAGCTCGAAAACGGCGAAGCTGTCGATGGAAATCGGTATTGAGAAAGGCCGTGGCTATGTCACGGCGGATCGCCAGCGTAACGTCGAGCACATGATCGGCCTGATTCCGCTGGACTCGATCTTCTCGCCGATTCGCAAGGTCAACTTCACGGTCGACGACACGCGCGTCGGCCAAAACGTGGACTTCGATCGTCTCACGATCGAGATCGAAACGAACGGTTCGGTAACGCCCGATGAAGCGCTCTCGACCGCCGCGACGATCATGCAAGACCAACTCGATCTCTTCGTCAACTTCACGAACGAAGAGAAGCCGCTGCCGGCTGCGCCGACCAGCGAATGGGACATCCCCGTCGAGTCGCTCAACCTTTCGGTGCGTTCGTTCAACTGTCTGAAGCGCGCCGGCATCTCGAAGGTCTCCGAACTGCTCGACATGAGCGAAGATGAGATCATCAAGATGCGCAACTTCGGCAAGAAGTCGCTGGACGAAATCAAACAAGTACTCGAGGAAAGGGGACTGTCGCTGCGTCAGTAGCGATGAGGAATCATGCCGCATCAAATCGCGTATAAACGGCTTTCACGGACAGACGGGCACCGCAAGGCGCTCCTGCGCAATCTCGCCACGTCGTTCTTCAAGCACGAGAAGATCGAAACGACTTCGACCAAAGCCAAAGAGATCAGCAAAGTGATCGACCGGCTCATCACGACAGCCGCGCGCGGCGACCTGCACTCGCGCCGTCAAATCGCGGAATACCTCACGGAACCCGCAGTGGTGAAGAAGCTCGTCGAACAGATCGCGCCGTCGTTGAAAGGTCGCAGCGGCGGCTATACGCGTATTACCAAGACGCGCGTGCGTCCCGGCGATGCGGCCGAACTTTCGATTATCGAACTTGTCCGCTAATCACACGCTGGTTGAAAAAGCACTCCTTCGCAGGGGTGCTTTTTCGCTTTAGTTAGCCTCATGGAATACGCGTCGCTTCTGCGCCGGCTCATTGCGCACGAAGATCTTTCAGCCGGCGATGCAGCTGCCATGACCGGTGAAATTATGGACGGCGCCTTCACGCCGGTGCAATCCGCTGCGTTGCTTGCGGCGCTCGCGTCAAAAGGCGAGCGCCTCGACGAAGTCACCGGCGCAGCGCGAGCGATGCGCGAACGCGCGCTGCGCGTCGATCATCACTTGCCGCTGGTGCTGGATGTCGTCGGCACCGGCGGCGACGGTGCGAACACGATCAACATCTCCACGATGGCCGCGCTGGTCGTTGCCTCGGCCGGCGTTCCGGTCGCTAAGCACGGCAACCGTGCAGCCTCGAGCGCCTGCGGTAGCGCCGATGTTCTGGAAACGCAAGGTATGAACATCGAGGTCACACCGGAGCGCGCCGGCCTGATGCTGCGCGAGGCGAATTTCACGTTCATGTTTGCGCCGCGTTACCACCCGGCGATGAAAAACGTTGGGCCGGTGCGGCGAGAGCTGGGCGTGCGCACGATCTTTAATATTCTTGGGCCGCTCACCAATCCGGCCGCCGCGACGCACCAGATTGTCGGCGTAGCTCGAGAGAACTATATCGAACTGGTCGGCGGCGTGCTGGCGGAGCTCGGCGTGCGCGGCGCGGTCGTCCACGCGGCCAGCGGTATCGACGAGGTTGGCGGCGAAGCCCCGACGACCGTGTACGAATTCGACGGCGATCGGCGCCGGCGCTATACACTCGATCCGCAAGAGTACGGCATTCACACGCCGCTCGCGCAGTTGCGTGGCGGAACGCTGGAAGCGTGCTCGCAAGCGTTTGAAAGCATCTTATCCGGTGAGCAATCACCGCGCGCAGACGTCGTCGCGCTCAATGCGGCGCTCGCTTTTACCATCACCAACCACACGGAAAACGTTAAGGAGGGTCTCGAGCTGGCTCGCACGCAGCTCCGGAGCGGCCGCGCGGCGGACGTTTTCGAGCGTGCAAAGCGGCTTTCATATGGCTGACATTCTTTCACGCATCTTCGCGGCGAAAGCGCACGTGCGCACCCGCGACGAAGCGCGCGAATCGTACGAAGCGGTTCGCACGCTCGCACTGGCGAGCATTCTCCAGCGCAGACGCTTCACGCGCGCGCTTACGGCGGCAAACGGCCCTGCCATCATCGGCGAGATCAAACGTGCCTCACCTTCGGTCGGCCTTATCGCGCGCAACTTCGATCCGGCGCAGACCGCGCGCACGTACGAACGTGCGGGCGTCGACTGCATCAGCGTGCTCACCGAATCCGATCACTTCTTGGGTGAACTGCAGTATCTAAACGAAGTGCGGCGCGTAACGGCGCGGCCGCTGCTGCGCAAAGATTTTCTCTCGACGCGATACGAGATCGCGCAGTCCGCGGCGTACGGCGCCGATGCGGTGCTGCTCATCGTTGCCGGTCTAAGCGATGACGCGCTGCGTGCGTGCTTGGACGAAGCGGCCATGTACGAGCTCGACACGCTCGTGGAAGTGCACGATGCCTCAGAACTCGAACGCGCACAGAACGCCGGCGCTGGACTCATCGGCATCAATAACCGCAACCTGCACACGTTTGAAACAGACTTGGCTGTGAGCGAAATGCTGGTTCCGAAAGTGCGCCCCGGCGTGCTCGTTGTCAGCGAGAGCGGCATGCAAGGCCCCGATGACGTGCTGCGGCTGCACGCCGCCGGTGCGCGCGGTTTTCTCATCGGCGAGGCGCTGATGCGCGCCGACGATCCGGCACAGCTCATCCACGAGCTGAAGTCGGCCATTCACGTTCCGGCCTAACACTTGCGAACGCGCGTGAAATTCTGCGGTTGCACGCAGCCGCGCGACGCGTTGTTGGCGGCACAAGTAGGTGCCGATGCAGTGGGACTGATCTTCGCTGCATCGCCGCGGCAAATCGATCTCCGGACGGCGGCACTGATCGTGCGAGAGCTGCCGCCGTTCATCACTCCGGTGGGTGTTTTCGTCGATGCAAGCCTAGACGAAATCCGCGCCGCGCGCGAGGCTATTCCAAACATGGCGATCCAACTGCACGGGGACGAACCGCCGCACATCGTGCAATCTCTCGAATCAGCCGCAATAAAAACGCTGCCCGTGGCGACGGATCTTCACGATAGCTCGGTGATTGAAGCGCAGGCAACCGAGTATCCCCGCGTGCCATTGCTGTTCGACACATCGGCTGCCGGTAAACGGGGCGGAACAGGCGTTGCGTTTGACTGGCACTTGATCGAACCGCTTGCTCGCACGCGGCGAGTGATCGTGAGCGGTGGTCTAACACCGGAGAACGTCGGCGCGTGCGTGCGCGCCGTGCGCCCATATGCAGTCGACGTGCGCAGCGGTGTCGAAAGTGAGGGCCGCAAGGACGAGTCGAAGATGCGAGCATTCGTGCAGGCGGTAAGAGAAGCTGATGCAGCCTGATTCGCGCGGCTATTTCGGCGACTTCGGCGGACGCTTCGTTCCCGAAGTGCTCGTTGCAGCGCTCGCCGAGCTGGAACGCGAGGTCGAATCGGCGTTTGCGGATCCGCAGTTTTGGAATGAATACCAATCGATCTTGCGCGACTTCGTTGGACGTCCGTCGCCTATTTACCGCGCGCAGCGCTACGGTGGTGCAGCGGACGTTCCGTTTGTTGTCAAACGTGAAGACGTCAACCACACCGGCGCACACAAAATCAACAACACCGTCGGACAAGCCTTGCTTGCGCGACGCATGGGCAAAAAGCGCATCATCGCGGAAACGGGCGCAGGTCAGCATGGCGTGGCGACGGCGACGGTAGGTGCGCGTTTCGGTATTCCGGTGGACGTGTTCATGGGCGCACTCGACGTCGAGCGCCAAGCATTAAATGTCTACATCATGAAACTGCTCGGCGCAAACGTGCATGCCGTGGCCGGCGGCACGCAAACGCTCAAGGATGCAACGAACGAAGCGTTCCGTCAGTGGGCCGCTCGCGTCGACGATACGTTTTACATCATCGGCAGCGTCGTCGGCGCGCATCCGTATCCGTACATGGTCCGCGAATTTCAAAAAGCCATCGGCGTTGAAGCGCGCCGCCAATGCCTGGAACAATTCGGCCGCTTACCCAGCGACGTGATCGCATGCGTCGGCGGCGGCAGCAACGCAATGGGCATTTTCGCGGGTTTCATCGACGATGCCGGCGTGCGTTTGTGGGGCGTTGAAGCCGCAGGTGAAGGCCTGCAGAGCGGCAAGACCGCGGCGGCCATTACTGCCGGCAGCGTCGGGGTACTGCATGGTTCGCGTTCGTACTTGCTGCAGACCGCCGCCGGACAAGTTATTGAAACGCATTCGATCAGCGCCGGCTTGGATTATCCAGGTGTCGGCCCGGAACACGCGCACTTAAAAGAAACCGGCCGCGCAACATACGTTCCAATCACGGATGCCGAGGCGCTCGACGCATTCTTCGAATTCTCCAAATTGGAAGGCATCATCCCAGCCCTCGAAAGCGCGCACGCCATAGCCTTCGCAAAAAAACTCGCAGCTGAACGCAGCCCCGACGATCTCATTCTCGTCAACCTCAGCGGCCGCGGCGACAAAGACATCGCGCAAGTCCAAAACCTAAATGCATCACGCTGAGCTTGTCGAAGCGTCGCCGCACTTCACGGGCGGCGTGTATAACAGCAACGATGATCGCACTCGGCATGGTGTTGCCCGTGTCATGGTGAGGTATCCACCGCTGCGTGGATGCTCCGCGCCAAGGGCGCTCCGCTATCGAACCACCGTCGAGGAATCGAGGCGCGCTTGAACCTCACGAACGTTTTCAAACAAAGCAAACCCGCCATCATCCCCTACATCATGGCGGGCGATCCCGATGTCGAAACCACAGCGTTGATGATCCGCGCCCTCCGCGAAGCCGGTGCTGACGCAATCGAACTCGGCGTCCCATACGGCGATCCACTCGCCGACGGTCCAACCATCGCCGCAGCCGGCGCACGCGCGCTGGCAAAAGGCACCGGAATCGAGGAAACGCTCCAGCTGGTGCGCCGCGTTGGCGCAGATGCGCCACCGATTGTCCTGTTCACTTACTACAACCCCGTGTACCAGTACGGCATCGTTCGCTTCGCAGAAGAAGCCGCATCGGCCGGCGTTGCAGGCGTCATCGTCCCTGACGTCGCGTTGGAAGAAGGCAACGATTTGCGCGAGGCACTGCAAGCAAAACAGCTCGACATGCCGCTTTTGATTTCACCAACAACGCCCACGGATCGCGCCGCCCGGATCGCGCAGCAGTCAACGGGTTTTGTTTACGTCGTGTCGCGCCTCGGCGTCACCGGCGCAGGCGCAACACCGGACTTCGCACCCCTTCGCGCGCAAATCTCGGCACTGCGCAATGCAACGGACAAACCGCTCGCCGTCGGTTTCGGAATCAGCCGGCGCGAACACGTTGAGGCGATTGCCGAACTGGTTGACGGCATCATCGTGGGGAGTGCGCTCATCGACGCGTATGCCGGATCGCGCGGCGAAGAGGCGGCGGCACGCGCCGCGGCGTTTCTGCGCGAGCTCAACGTTACGCAAGATCGGGCCGCCTCATAAACCACTTTTGGATTTCAATGGCGCGTTGTCGGGACGCGGGTCCTGCGCTTTGGACCGTCACGGAAATCGTCGAAGGACGGAGCTTCACCTGGACTTCCGGATCGCCGCTGCTGAAAGCGACCTTAACGCATGCCGTTCAGCAAATCGACGCCAGCAGCCGCGCGAGGCTTGCGGTAGAATTCTGCGGGCCTCTCGCCGGTGTAGTCGCGCAACTGACGCGCAAACTCAACCAACAGTATTTGGCAATCGAAGCCGAAGGTTTGAGGAACCGCTCGCTGCGATAAAGTTGCCCCATCTAGCGCAAGCGCGCGATGACTTCGTCCACCGCAAATCGGGCATCGAGCTGTTTGAGATCGCATTCGTTTTCAGCGAATCGCCGCAGCTCTGCCCGACGTTTTTCATGAAGCGGATCGAATACGTCGTCCCAGGTACGGTCGGCGAAGAACACCGCGCGTGCCGCTGCGAACATTTCACCGCACTGCAGCCGGGTTACAAAACCGGCCGCGTAGGCGCGATTGAGAAAATAGCGGACGTTCACGAGCGGCACGCTGAGCGGCATTCCGGTTAACGGATCGAACACCAGCGCAATTTCATCGTCGCCTTCAATGACGCCGCGCGCATACCAGCGCGCAATCGTGCCTAGAGCGACAGCACCGAACGGCGCACATTCCAGCGCACGCAGCGCCCCGGCGCTGGCGGCGCCGAAGAAGCTAATACGATCGAGCGCGGTGCGGACTTCTTTCGGCGAGGGAGCAAGTTCTTCTAAAAAGACGCTGTCGATCATCAAGATCGCGTCGAAGCTGTGCGAGGCGCGTTCAACATCGCCGCGCGCCGCACTTGGGAAGTAGGTGATCCAAGGTCGAACCACGCGTAACGCTTGCGGGAGCGACGGTCCGGCAAACACCGCACAACGTTGACTCATGATGTAAGCGCTTGAGCAAAGGCGCCGCGGCGGCCGTCGACAATGCCGGTCTCCAGCTGCGGCGCAATGATACGTACAACGTGATACCAACAGTTTGGCGGCGAAAGCGTGACGGCGACAATACTCACGCCCATGGACTCTAGAATATCCAGCAACGCTGCCAGCGCTTGCGCGTCGTTCGGTGTCTTCGATTCAATCGTCGCAAAATCGACCGTTCGTGACGGGCCGTCATAAAACCATCGACCACGCGGTGGTGCCCCGCGGCGGCGCGTGTGGTTGCTGAAGCGCGAGGGCGGATCGGTGACGCGCAAAATATTTTCACGCGTGCCGTGCGTGTCTGCAACCCGCGCCTGCACGGCTTCGGTAATCGCACTCACTGCTGCATCAGCGGCGCAAAACGAACATCCCATCCCGGTATGCACGCGCAGCGACGCTCCGTGTGGTTCGGTCAGGGTAGCGGAGAATCCAGGTGGAAGATCGTCGTGACGCAAAACGATAAGCCGCAGGCCGCTTCCGGTTTGTTTTGCACGCTGCCATAGATCGTCGATCTCGTCATGGCCGCACGGAAAGCGAACTTCGTCGACCGGATCGTCGATGAACCAATCCGCGAAACCGATGTGCCGCTGGAGCAATGCTTTCGGACGCAGATGCGCGCGCGCCTCGGTGACCGACCACAGATGCCGTTCGACAACCTCGTACAACGCATGCAGCATTGCAGAATCGAGCGAAATGCCGGCAGCAAGACCGTTCGTATGCGTTGACGGAAATGCCGCAACGCCACGCCACGGCATTTGAACGAGTGCTTTTGGAACGAGCACTTCGGCGCCGCGGATCAGATCGCGCCCCACGACAAACGGCATCGCCGTTTCGAAGAAGTCGGATCCAAGCCCACACTCGGCCCAATCGAGATCATCGATGTCTTTAGGCCGCAGCATGTAATCGCGCACTTCGCACGACGCGGCGGTGAGGCGTTCAGCCGTTTCCATAAGTGCGCCGCAGCGCGCCTGCGCTGCACTACCCCCGCGGCCGCTATAAACTGAAACGTCGTCGATAGATTCGGGGACGACCGCGCACATCACCGGAACGCACATGCGATCCATGTGGGTAAGGTCGGCAATTCGCGTAATGCCGAACTCTGCTCGCAGTTCGTCTTCACGCGCGAGCACGGACGCCGTGCCGTCTACGTTGATTGCACGTGCATCCCGTCGATGTATGGTACGAGCTGCGCGGTGCTTCCGGGCGCGACGTTGTTCACCACCGTGCGGAACTCGCTGCCTTGCGTGCTGGCGTATGCGCAAACGCGTACGGCGTCGGCCGTATCCAGTTCGGGCAATCCTTCCACGTATTTGTTGAGTACGCTTGCCAGCTTTTCATGAAAGCCGGTATCCTTATGGTTACCGCAGCCGACCACGTCGCCGCGCGCTTGCGGATTGAGCATTAACAGGCCGGCATATTGGTACGCACACGCCTCCACTTGATCGTCGGATAACGCCATTTGCGGTACCTCCAGCGCAATAATAGCAAAGAGGGGCGCTTGATGCGCCCCTCGCCGGGTTGCCGCGTATAGTCGGTTTAGGCCTTAGGGCCCCAGCCCGGAAAGAGTCGTACCCCGGTATCTCCGGCACGGTGTACTAAGTGCGAACGGGGCTCGCCGGTTGTGGCATTGTCATCAACGTTATTGCGGCGGCGAATGAGCGTGGTCTCCATGGTGTCTCCCCTCGGAATCGGCGTGAGCGGTTGTGATGTGATCGCAAGATATCAAAGTGCGCGTCCGCGCAGCGTCGCGGCAGCGTCCAAACGCCGTCGCATTTGACGCCCGATGAAGTGCACGCGTATGCTACTGGTCAAGAGGGGCACGCGGATGGCGCTCGTTGAGATTCAGCTTTTAGGCGTGCCGCGCGTAGTCGATACGGCTGCGGCAAAATCCGTAACGCTTCCCGAGCGAGCGCTTGCCGTCGTTACTTATGCCGTTTTGAATGCTGCCGCGCCGATCAAACGTGAGAAGGCGGCCTTCGCGCTCTGGCCCGACGATGCCGAAGACCTTGCACTTGCCAATTTGCGCCGCGCGCTGTATGCGCTGAATCAGCTGCTTCCCGCCGCTGCACAACCTTGGATCTTCGCGCAGCGGCGAACGCTTCAGTGGAACGCTCGCTGCGACGCTGACGTCGACGTTCTTCAGTTCGAGCGGTTTCTCGACGCAGGGTGCTTAGAAGAGGCGGTTGCGGTGTACGCCGGTGACTTGCTCACCGACCTTGAGGCCGAGTGGATCGCGGCACCGCGTGAAGCGCTTCGCAACCGCTACCTTGATGCGCTCGATCGGCTGGTGGCCGTTCATCGCACGGCCGATCCGATACTTTCGATGAAGTATGCGCGGCAAGCGCTTCAGTGCGATCCGTGGCACGAAACGGCGGCCAGGGAAATGATTGCGCTACGCGCGAGTATAGGCGATCGTGCCGGAGCGCAGCGTGAACTCAACGCATTCACCACCTCGCTGCGAAGCGATCTCGGCGTCGAGCCTTCTCCGCAGACGCAGCATGCCGTTCATGAACCGCCTCAGCGGCCTCGCTTCGACAATCTTCCCGCTCCCGTAACGTCGTTCGTAGGACGCAGCGCGGAGCTGGATGACGTTGCGCAGCTTTGCCGGCGTCACCGCTTGGTCACACTTGTTGGTCCAGGCGGCGTCGGCAAAACGCGTCTCGCGATTGCGTGCGCCCAGCGTCTGACCGAGGAATTCTCCCAAATACGCCTTGCGGATTTGACCACGATTGGCGATGAGCACGCGCTGCTTCGCACCATTGCGCGCGTTCTGAAAATCCGGGACGTCGATCGCACCGATATATTCGAATTAATTGCGCAAACGCTCGAACCGGTCCGTGCCCTGCTCGTGCTCGATAACTGCGAAGGCGTCTTGCACGATTGCTCGTCGCTCGCGCTGGAGCTGCTCGAGGCTTGTCCGAATTTGACCGTGCTGGCCACGAGCCGCGAAGCATTAAGCGTTGCCGGCGGAGCGGTGTATGACGTTCCGCCGCTGGTCGAGCCGGAATCCATCGAACTCATGGCTGCGCGTGTTGCCGCGGCCTATCCGCACTTTAAATTGCAGCCGGAAGCTGAGCTGGCCGTTGCTTCAATCTGTCGCCGCTTGGACGGCATACCGCTGGCAATAGAGCTCGCAGCCTCCCATGCACGCACACTCTCACCACAAGAGATTTTGGAGCGGCTTGAAGACCGCTTCGCGCTTCTGTCGGCGCCCGCGTTGCAGGCGAATCCCCATCACCAAACGCTTCGCGGCGCGCTCGATTGGAGCTACGACATGCTGGAGGACCGTCAGGCCAAGGTCTTACGTGCACTGTCAGTGTTTCGCGGGACCTTCGACGCTCGCGCCGTAGCGAGCGTTTGCGGTATGAGTACCGCTCCAGAAGCGCTTGCGGTGCTCGAGCAGTTGGTCGAAAAATCGTTCTTGCAGTTCTCGGCCCGCGGCAGTGCGCGCTTTCGTTTACTTGAAACGATCCGCGAATATTTGCGAGAGAAGCTGCAAGCGGCAAAGGAAGATCGGCGCACGTGTTCGGCACATTTACGCTATTACGCCGGATATGCCCGCGAGTTGGCACCGCAGCTCACGACCGGAGAACAAACGTCCGCAATGCGCGCGCTTCGCCTGGAAGAAGAAAACATTCGCGCAGCGCTCGATCTGCGGGCTGCTATGCCCGAGGAGCGTGCGATGCAGCTGGCGATGCTTGGCGACCTTGCCTGGTATTATTGGTTTTATAACGACTTGCAAGAAGGTTTCGAGCGATCCACGGCAGCGCTGCAAAGCTGCGAAGAGCGCGATGCGCAAGCATATGCGCGCGCGCACATAACGCGCGCGCTGTGCGCGCGCGAACTGGGCGATCTGACGACCTGTCTTGAATCCGCCGGAGAAGCGCTCCAGCTCCTCGAGCGGTACGGCGATGAAGCACGGCGCCCCGCCTCGGTCGCTGCGCTCGTTTTGGCAACGGCGCATCTGTTCACGGGAGACACGCCACATGCGCGCGCTGCGGTTCGGCGTGCCGTCGAGGCGCAAGACGGTTCCAGCGTTGACGGATGGCTGATCGCGTACGAATGCGCGGTGGAAGCCTTGTGCTTGGCGCGCGACGGCGACATCGGCGCAAGCATCGCGCTGCTGGAGCGAGCGATTGAAGTTTCGGCGGTCGCGGGTGAGCGGTATCAGCGAGCGTATTGGGTGATGAATTTGGCGGTGCAGCAATTCGAGATCTCGCCGCTAGAGAGTGCGCGCAGTTTTCTGGAGTCTTGCGAGGACGGCGTGCGGACGGGAAATGAGCGTATTATTGCCGGCAGTCTCGAAGGCTTCGGATGGTGTCTGAGCGACTGTCATGAGTGGCAGCTCGCCGCGCACGTGCTCGGCGCAGCGCGGGCGCTGCGCGAAAAACGGCGCTTGGCACTCCTACCCCAGTGGCATGCCTCGCACGAACGTGCAATCAGCGCTATCCGGGCAGCAACCTCGGCGGAATTCGTTGAGATGCACTTCGGCAACGGCGCCGCGTGGGCGCGCGAGGCGCCCTCGCAGGAGATCTGCGCGCAAGTCGTGCCGCGCGTGCAACGCTACATCGACGAGGCCGTACGCGCCTGAACGATTGCAGCAGGCGTATCATGCTTTGCGGCACAGGTGGTGCTCGGTGACCATGGTGCTGCCTTCGGGATACGTCGGTCCATCGATTTTGTATTCCGTATCGGACACGCGAGTGAAGAGCGCATCGGGCGCCCCGCTCGACGCGCGTGCGGCGCGCTTGCGTGGTGGAAAGAAGCTCACGTATTTCCACGCCCATGCGTACGCGCCCACGCCGGTCATGCGGATCGCAAAGTATTGGCCCGTGCTCATGGCGCCGAACCGCACCCAGGCCTGACGCCGTTCATCAAAGCCGACGAAGTACTCCGCACGAAATCCGCCGGAAGCCGGATCCGCACTCATCATATTGCGGGTCGCCCGCTGCACGATGGACTGTTTAAGCCACAGGTTGTTGAGGTCTTGCGTCCATGCGGTCGTGTATGCACCGCTTTTGGCTCCCACGGCGAAGGTGCAATTCCATGTACCGATCAGAAAGCGACGCGACGAAATCGCTTGACGGGAAGTGGTCGCCGCGGACGTGCTTGCAGACACGGCGAGCGCGATGCCGGCGGCGAGGAAGAGTGCTCGTATCATGATAAGATCGTGGCGTGACGGTGACGCCGCTGTCTTGAAAAGCGGCTTCAAAAGTTTTTTGATGGAG
>CAZERJ010000022.1:18803-33140 GCA_964514445.1 uncultured bacterium
GTGCAATTCCTCGCCATGCACGCACGCCCGGCGGCTGCGCTCGCGCTCACGCGCGCTATCAGTGCGCTGCTCATTGCAAGCATCGCACTGGCGATCGCCGAATTTACGCAGCGGCCCGTTGTCCCGCGAAAACCACAGGTCACCGGGCTCTATGAAACCGGCCGGTATTATTGGGATATGCGCTCGCGCGAGGGCGTGCGCAGAAGTCTCGACTATTTCACGAAAGCCATCGACGCAAACCCATCCGACGCGCGCGCGTACGCCGGCTTGGCGGACGCCAACGTGTCGATGGGTGATTATTGTTACGGAACGCACTTACCAGCCGTCTACATTGCGCGCGCGGAACAATACGCGCAGCAGGCGTTGCTGATGGATCCACGTTCAGCCGAGGCGCACGCATCTGCAGGTTTCATCGCGCTGCATCAGGATCGGACCCGCGATGCGTTCGCACACCTGCGGCGCGCACTCTCGCTCAGTCCGTCGCTGGCAGCCGCGCGTGAATGGTACGCCATCGCGCTACTCCAAAGCGGTCAGCGGCAACAAGGTGCACGCGAGATGCGCACCGCCTTGCGGCTCGACCAACTCTCGGTGGCGAGCGTAGCATGGCTCAGCTCAATTGCCTATGCGGAGCACCGCTACAATGACGCGATTCGCTACGCCCGCATGGCGCTCGAACTCTCGCCCAAACGCATGGACGCGCTGGCGATCATGGGGCAAGCATACGCAGCGCGCGGCGATTTGAACGATGCGCACCGGACGTTTGCGCGATATGCTTCCGTCGATCCGTATTACCGCGCGCAGGCGCAGGCGCTGGTCGCCCGCGTCGATGCAGCTGCGCACCGCATGCAGCAGGCGCGAAGCGCGTTCGCTTACGCGCTCGCGCACGCGAACGCAGTTGAAGATAACGATTTGGCCGCCGCCGCACTGGCCGTTGGCGACGTACGCGTTGCCCGTGGCGTGCAGCTGGGCAAAGCGGGGCATGCGTCTTGGCTTGCAATTGAAGATGCAGCACGCTTTGCGGCATTCTACAGCGTTTTGCGCATAAGGATCGTGTCCCAAACTTCACCGGTTTGGCGCGTCACGTCGTTCTCGTAACGCTCGACCTCAACGAAGCCGGACTTTTCATACAGCGCACGCGCTGCCTGGTTGTGCGGAAAGACCAGCAGATACAGCTCGAAGATTCCACGCTCGCGCGCCCATATGAACGCCGCGTCCAAAAGTGCGCTTCCGATGCCGCGTCCGCGATACGCTTCATCAACGAGCATGCCGATTTGCCAGCGGTCTTCAGGGTCGGGCACGACGCTGATGTATCCGGTGAGCCGTTCGCCGTCCATCGCCATGAATGCGGCGCCCCATTCGCCGGCGATCATTTTGCGCCAGCCGCGCATGTAGCGCTCGCTATCGAATCCAGGTTCGGTGCCCAGCCACAACCGTTCGCCGGCAACGCGGGTGAAAAGCTCGAGGAGCGCCGGTAACGCGCGCCCCTCGAGCGGCCGTATCTGTAATCCGCTTACCGTGAAACGATCTCCGCGAACGCCTTCGGCGGTCCCTCCGGCGCCTTGCCCGGCAGCGCCACGGCCTTCAGGCCGGCAGACTTCAGCGTGCCGTTGAGCGTGGCGATTTCCTTGATCCAGCTGTTGTACGCGACAGCGCGCTGCGCATATGTGCGCTCTAGTCGCGCGTACAACGTGCGCGTCGCTTGCGCGAGCGGCTCGTCGCCGATCAGCGCCATCGCATCTTCACGCACCTCGCCTTGCTTCTGAATGAAGTCCTCGAAGTTTTCGGGTGAGGACGTTAGCGTTGCTACCATGGCATCGATCTTGTCGAGTTCGCCTTGGATCGCTACGGCGCTGACCTTATCGCCGGCTTTGACGGTTTTCTTCGTATCGTCGAGCTCGCCGCGCACGCGATGCAGATCGTTGAGCATCGTGTCGATGCGGCTAAGAAGATCGAATTGTTTGCGCCGTTCGTTGAACGCCGCGACATACTCGGCTTGCGTTACGCGTGAGGCAGGATCGGCTCGCAGTTCGATCGGGAATTTGTACGCTTTGCCGTCGATGTTCAACGCAAGCGTGTAGCGCCCGGGCGGCAGCTGCGGTCCTTCGTCGGGACCTCGGAAGAAGATCTTCGCGCTCGTGTACCGGACAGGGCCGTCGATGGTGAAGGCGTACGAGAATTCGTTCTTGCCGTCGCTGTTGCTAAGCCAATACGAAGAGGCATCTTGTCCTGTGTAGACATCGTGCTCGCCCTCAATATGGCGCACGCGATGTCCTTTTGAATCGAAGACGTCGATCGTAGGCCGCTTCTTCGCCGGGTCCGGCAGCCAGTAGTATATTTTTGCCGAAGCGATGCCGCCGCCGAAAAAGCCGCCGGACGGTTGCGGGGCAACGAAGTCGGTGTAATTACCTTCGTCGTCGCGGTACTGATTGAGCGCGATTGACGTGCGCGGGCCGATGACGACCGGCGATTTTGGTACGCCGCAGCCTGCGGTTTGCACGACGCGCATGTCGTCCATCATCCAGATCGCACGGCCGTGCGTGGCAATGACGAGATCGTCGAACTGCGGCTGGAAGCGGATGTCGCGAACTTCAACCGCCGGGAGATTGTTTTGGAATGATTGCCACGTTGCGCCGGCGTCACACGAAATGCGCATGCCGCGGTTCGTTCCGGCATACACGATCTGCGGATTGCGGATGTCGGGCCGCACTGCGCGCACGTACTCGCCGGGCGCAATGCCGTTTGTGATTTTTTGCCAGTGTGCGCCGAAGTCACGCGTCACATACAGGTACGCGCTGCGGTCGCCCATCGCATGACGATCGGCCGAGAAATATGCCATGCCGTCTTTGAGCGTTGAGGGCGCAATCGTTTCTATCGCGGCATCAGCCGGAAGATCCGAGGGTGTGACGTTGCGCCAATGTTTGCCGCCGTCCAGCGTCACGTGCACCAGACCGTCGTCCGAACCGGTCCAAATTTCGCCAGGATGCAGCGGGCTTGTTTCGATATCCAGCAGCGTATCGTAATTTTCGGCGCCGGATTCATCTTTGGTAACGCTATCCGCAGAGACTTGCTGCTTCGACTTATCGTTGCGCGTGAGGTCCGGGCTGATGGCGCTCCAGTGGCGTCCTTGATCTTTGGTTTGGAACACGACGTTCGAGCCGACGAACGCGATATGCGGATCGTACGCCGCAAATGAAATCGGCGAATCCCAGTTGAAGCGGTAGCGAGCATTGGCAAGCACGAAGTCCTCGCCCGCGGTTCCGCGGTATGGCCGAACGTTCGTCCGGTCATGCGTTGTGCGATCGACGATCTGAACTTCGCCATTTTGTGAATCGGACCAAACGATGCCCGGGTGCAGCGGGTCGGGCACCGCCCACTCGCCGTCGCCTTCACTGACCTTGAACCAGTCGCGGTTTAGGATTCCGCTCATGTTCCCGCTGAATGCGTCGGCGCAAAACGCATTATTATCTTGCAAACCGCCGCACACCAGGTACGGCGTGGTGTTCGAAACACCCACCCGATACACTTGGCCGGCCGGAATGTTGCGCGCGTTCGCCCATGTGGCGCCGCCGTTCGTGGAGATCGCAATACCACCGTCACCGGCAAGCGCCATGCGATCGCCGTCGGGCGCTATCCACATGTCGTGCAAGTCCGAGTGCACCGCGAACGCCGAGAGATTGAACTTTTCACCGCCGTTGAATGACGTCGCCAGCAGCATGCTCACGCCGTAGACGGTATTCTCGCTCGTCGGTGAAACGCGCACATGCGAGAAGTAGAACGGCCGCTGATTCGCGAGCGAATCTTTGGTCATCATCTTCCAGGTCGTGCCGCCGTCGTCTGAACGCCAGAGCACACCATCATGCGATTCTACGAGCGCATAAATGCGGTTGTGATCGCTAGGCGCGAACGCGATGCCGATGCGCCCGAGCGGCGCTGCCGGAAAACCGTTGCCTTGAACTTTGCCCCACGTCTTGCCGCCATCGTTTGAACGGTACAGGCCGTCGTCGTCCTTACCGCCGCTCGTGAGCGACCACGGACGGCGCTGAACGTGCCACATTGCGGTGTAGATCGCGTTTGGATTCGCCGGATCCATCGCCATGTCGGCCGCGCCGGAGAGATTGGAAACGAAGAGCGTTTTGGTAAACGTTACGCCGCCGTCAAACGAGACGTAGACTCCGCGCGCATCGCTCTGTGCAAACGGATCGCCGAGTGCAGCGACAACGATGTGCTTGGGATCTTTCGGATCGAGAATGATTTTTGAAATATCGGCGGCATCGAACGTCACCTTCGTCCAGTTGCGCCCGCCGTTCGTGCTGCGGTACAAACCGGCCTCAGGAATGACGTCGTTGCGCGGATTCGTTTCACCGGCGCCGAGCCATACGGTTTTGTCGTCGGCTGGATCGACGGCGAGCGCGCCGACCGATGCAACATCGATAGAGTCAGTAATGTTTTGCCACGACGCGCCGCCGTCTGTGGTTTTCCACGCGCCGCCGCCCGCGGTTCCGGCATAATACAGCAGCGGATTGTTCGCACTTCCCACGACGGATGTTGCGCGGCCTTCGGGGAGTGCCGGGCCGAGAATGCGCCAGCGCATTTGGCCCGCCGGGTGATCGTCGGCGAGAGCGCATAGCGGAAGTGCGGCGAGCAGTAAACCGCTCACCGCAATCGCGAGGTTGCGAACCTTCATGTTACTGGCCTTGGTCTTGAACGACGTTGCCGTCGACTTTGACCAAGATGTGCAAGTCCTTACTTTGCGTTTGCAGCCACTTGCCGTTGACGAGCTTCCACGTATCTTGCGCCTTGTTCGTCACCGCGAATTCGTGTTTACCGTCGGGGGCTTGCATGTCGCCGCCAATCTTTTCGGTGTTCACGACCACGATCGTGCTTGCATCCGAAGCGGTGACCGATTCAAAGTTATTGTTGCACGAGGTCGCATGGAACATTTTCATTTGCTGTTTGCCGGTGGCGACGACCTCATCGCGTTTATGCTGCGTGCCTTTCGGATCGATCGCGACGAAGTCGGGCGACAAGGACGCCGTCGCGGCGTCGAAATTCTTGTCGGTTGGATCGAGCGCCGCCGCGCACGTTAGACCGTAGATGTCGTTCAGGGCTTTTTGCGTATCGGCCGGAACGTCGGCGGCGCGGGCTGCGCCTGCGCAAAGAAGTGCAGCAATGGAAAACGCAAGAGTAGACTTAGCGAACATGACAAGCCTTTCCCAATCTTAGATTGTTTGCTTATCTAGTTCGCTGTGCTGCTCAATGTTTCATACGGCCGGTACGCTTGCACCCAAACCGAAGCGAGCGGCAGCGTCGTCGGCGATGTACGCGCCAATTGCGAGCGACGACGTTGCTGCGGGCGACGGAGCGTTACGCACGTGAACGACGCCTTCGGAGCCTTCAAAGACGAAGTCGTCGACCATGCTGCCGTCGGCGTTCATCGCTTGCGCGCGCACGCCGGAAGGACCTGGCAGCGTATCGGCAACGGTCAGTTCGGGAATGTAGCGCTGAAGTGCTTTGACGTATGCCGAGCGCACCAGATCGCGATACATCTCGCCCATACCGATCGACATGTACTTGCCCGCAAGTTTTATGAATCCGGAATACGTGAGCGACTCCGCGAGGTCGCCCAAATTGATCGTCGTGAACGTGTAGCCCTCGCGCGCAAACGCCAGTACGGCGTTAGGCCCGAGCCACACGTCGCCGTTCATGCGCGGCGTGAAATGGACGCCGAGGAACGGGAACGCCGGATCCGGGACCGGATAAATGTTGCCTTTGGCCAGATAGCGCTTCTCGGGCTTGAGAATCAGATAGTCGCCGCGGAACGGCACGATTTTCGGATCGCCGCCGCCGCCGGTCATCTTCGCCAGGCGATCGGACTGGAGGCCGCCGCAGGTGATAACGTAGCGCGCCTGCACGTCACCCTGGCTTGTGGAAAGGATCGTCTCGCCGCCTTTGCGCTCGATCGCCGTGACTTTTCGGCCGGTGAGAATATCGCCGCTCATTTCGGCGATGTCGCTCGCATACGATCTGGCAACCACGCCGTAATCCACGATGCCGGTCACCGGCGAGAAGATCGCCTTGATGCCGGCGCAGTGCGGCTCGCGTTCCTTTATTTGGGCCGCATCGAGCATCTCGAGATTTTCGATGCCGTTGGCCTGGCCGCGCTCCCAGAGGTTTTGCAGCCGCGGGAGTTCGCTCTCCTCGGTGGCGACGATGAGCTTGCCGACCTGACGGTACTCGATGCCCTTGGCCTCGCAGTACTTCCAAAGCGCCCGCCGGCCTTCGGTGCAGAGCTTCGCCTTGAGGGACCCGGGCGTGTAGTAGATGCCCGAGTGAATGACCCCGCTGTTGTGGCCGGTCTGGTGCTTGGCGAGGATGTCTTCCTTTTCAATCACCGCCAGTTTCAGGCTGGGGTGGCGAAGGAGCAGCTCGCGCCCGGTTGCCAGGCCCACGATGCCGCCGCCAACGATAGCGATGTCGTACGTCATGTCGCCACCGATTCTCTCACTTTCCTAGCAAGCCCGGCTAGGCCATGAGTCGTATGATAGACGCCATGAGCACCACCATCGAGCGTATCGCGCCGTTCACCAACGAGCCGATCAAAACGTATCACGACCCCGCCGACGTCGCGGCGATGCAGGCCGCCCTGGCCGCCGTGAAGTCGCAGTTCGGCAAGAAGTATCCGCTGATTATCAACGGCGAGCGGATCTTCACGGACAAGACGATTCCGTCGATCAATCCATCGAACCCCAGCGAAAACGTCGGCGACGTCTCGTCCGCCTCGCTGGAACAGGCGACGCGCGCTATCGAAGTCGCGCACGAACGGTTCGAATCGTGGAAACGCACGAGCGCCGAAGAGCGCGCGGGCTATCTGCTGCGCGCCGCGAAACTCGCGCGCGAACGCCGCTTCCATTACAACGCGCTCATGGTGTACGAAGTGGGCAAGAGCTGGATCGAAGCCGACGCCGATACCGCTGAAGCGATCGATTTTCTGGAGTTTTACGCGCGCGAAGCGCTGCGCTACGGCGGACCGCAACCCGTCGTGGCGCTTCCGGGCGAACACAACGAGCTGCGGTATATTCCGCTCGGCGTTTGCGTCGTTATTCCGCCTTGGAACTTTGCATTTGCGATCATGGCCGGTATGACGAGCGCTGCACTCGTGAGCGGCAACACGGTCGTGCTCAAACCCTCGAGCGATTCGGCCACCATCGCGGCGTGGTTCGTAGAGTTGTTGCACGAAGTAGGCGTTCCCGAGGGCGTTGTGAATTTCGTTCCGGGCAGCGGCAGTGTGATCGGCGATGCGATTGTGGATCATCCGCTCACGCGTCTGATTGCATTCACCGGCAGCAAAGAAGTCGGCTTGCGCGTGAACGAGCGCGCCGCCAAGACGCAGCCGGGGCAAAAGTGGATCAAGCGCGTCATCGCCGAGATGGGCGGTAAGGACGCGATTATCGTCGCGGGTGATGCGGATATCGACGCGGCGGTTGACGGCGTTGCGATCTCGGCGTTCGGATTCCAAGGACAAAAATGCTCGGCGTGTTCACGCGCGATCGTGGACGCGTCGATTTATGACGAATTCGTCGAAAATCTCAAGACACGCGTGGAGAAGATCACCCTCGGCGATACGACGGACAAGAGCAACTACATGGGCCCGGTGATCAACGAGCGCGCCATGAAAACGATCCAAGAGTACATTGAAATCGGTAAAGGCGAAGGACGTTTGCTCACAGGCGGCGGCCGTGCTTGCGACAAGGGCTATTTCTTGCAACCGACGGTTATCGTCGATGTGAAGCCGGGCGCGCGCATCGAACAAGAAGAGATCTTCGGCCCCGTACTTGCCGTGATCAAAGCGAACGATTACGAGCACGCTTTGGAGATTGCGAACGACACGGAGTTCGGCCTGACGGGCGCGGTGTATTCAAAGGACGAAAGCAAGCTCAAACGGGCGGAAGAAGACTTCTTCGTCGGCAATCTCTACTTGAACCGCAAGTGCACCGGCGCTATGGTCGGCGGTCATCCCTTCGGCGGATTCAATATGTCCGGAACCGACAGTAAAGCCGGTGGTTCCGATTACCTGCTGCTGTTCTTGCAAGCAAAATCGATCGCCCGTAAAGTTACGTCCTGAGCGGCAGCCGCTTATTCTGGGCGACAGCGGGCTAGTCGCGACGATCGGCAGCCGCTTCACGATCGAGGGGCAATTCCTCGACGCGCAGCGGTACGACGGCGGGCACATCAACGACACGTATTTCGCGGCGTACCGGACCGGCGATTCGGTGCGCCGCTACGTTCACCAGCGGATCAACACGCGCGTCTTCCAAGACGCGCACGCAGTCTCGCACAACGTCGCATGCGTCACGAGCCACATGCGTTCGAAACTGGAGTCGATGGGCGTGCCGGACATCGAGCGGCGCGTGCTGCGTCTTGTTCCAACGCGCGACGGCCACCATGTACTGCGAACCGAAGAAGGCGAGCATTGGCGCACTTATACGTTCATCGAACGCACCGTCTCACGCGTCCGCGCAGAATCTTCGCGCGATGCGTACGAAGCAGCACGCGCGTTCGGGCATTTTGCGGCGTTACTGTGCGATCTGCCGCCTGGTACGCTTCGCGAGACGATTCCTAACTTTCACAACACGCCGACACGGTTGCAGCGTCTATTGCGCGCGATCGAGGCCGATGCATGCGGCCGCGTCGATGCGTGCCGGGATGAAATTACAATGGCGATCGACTTACAAGGCCTGGCAACCGCGCTGCTCGATCTCGCTGACCACGAAGACTTAACGCTGGTGCCGACGCACAACGACACGAAGATCACCAATGTCCTCTTTGATGACGTCACCGGTGAGGCGGTCTGCATCGTCGACCTCGACACGGTCATGCCGGGTCTGGTGTTGTACGACGTCGGCGAACTCGTGCGCACGGCATGCACGCGCGCGCGGGAAGACGAACCCGATCCGAAGGCGGTCGCCGTTGACACGGCGCTGCTGGACGCAGTACTGCGCGGTTTTCGCGAAGGCGCAGGTTCTCTCGTGAGCGATGCGGAGGTGGCGGCGTTCGTGCTTGCCGGACGCGTACTCGCATTCGAGAACGGCGTGCGGTTCTTGACGGATCATCTCGAAGGCGACACGTATTTCCGCGTGCATCGTCCAAACCACAATCTGGATCGCGCGCGCGCCCAACTCACGCTTGCGCGCAAGCTGGAGAAGTACGAAGGCCGATGTCCGCCTTAACGCTCCTGCCCCGTGCTGACCGCCGCGTGCGCCTTGGGCACGCGTGGGTGTTCAGCAACGAAGTCGACGTCGACAAATCCCCGCTCACGGCGTTTGCGCCCGGCGACCTCGCCGTGGTACGCGACTCGTACAACAAGCCCGTGGGCCTCGCGTACGTCAATCCGGGTTCCCTGATCTGTGCGCGAATCTTGACGAGTAACGTTCGCGCGCAGATCGATCAGGATTGGTGGACACAACGGCTGCGGCGGGCGTTTGCATTGCGCGAATCGATCTACCCTACGCCGCACTATCGCGCAGTGTACGGCGAATCCGACGGCTGCCCGGGCTTGGTCGTCGACCGTTACGGCGACGTGCTCGTTGCGCAGCTCAACACGGCGGGCATTGTGAGAAGGCGCGAACAGATCGTGCGCGCTTTGCAAGCGATTGCCGAGCCTCGGGGCATTTTGCTGCGCAGCGCCGGGTCGGTGCGGCAGATCGAGGGCATCGAAGAGTTCGACGAGGCCATCGGCGACGTTCCCGATTACGCTGAAGTTGTGGAAGAAAACGCGACCTTCATGGCGCCGCTGCGCACGGGGCAGAAGACCGGATACTTTTACGATCAGCGCGACAACCGCTCGCGCCTGTCGCGTTACGTGGCCGGTAAGAGCGTGCTCGACATGTATTCGTACATCGGTTCCTGGGGCGTGCGCGCCGCAAAGTTCGGCGCATCGCACGTGGTCTGCGGCGACAGCTCCGCCGCGGCGCTGGATTGCGTGCGAGCCAACGCAGACCGCAACGGCATGCGGATAGAGACGCTGCACGGCGACGCGCTCGAGACGCTGCTCTCGCTTGCTTCGCAAGGCCGCAAGTTCGACGTTGTGATCGTCGATCCGCCGGCCCTGATTAAGCGCCGCAAAGACGCGGCCGCCGGCGCACAGCTGTACGCGAAGCTCAATCGCTTTGCGTTCGAGGTGTTAAAGCCTGATGGTTTGCTGGTTTCGTGCTCGTGCTCGCACCATCTGGAAGCGGAGGCGCTGCAACGTGCGCTACTGTCAGCGTCTAAAGATGCAGGGCGCCGAATGCAGATTCTCGAGCGTCACGCGCACGCACCGGACCATCCCATTCATCCCGCGATGCCGGAAACGGAGTATTTGAAAGCGTTCTTCGTTCGCGCATCGTGATGAAACAAGCAACCGTGTCCAAGCCACGACGTTGCTGCCTTAAACAATAGTTAATCGAGCGTGGGAATGATGCGCGGCGCAAGGAGACTTCAGCATGCTGCGCTTGAGATTATTTGCCGTTGCTACTGCCGCCGCAATTGCGCTACCGTCGTGTTCCGGCGCCGGAACGACGCCGCCGGCGGTACCGCAAAGCGCAACGTCGACGACGTTGCCGCCGAACGCCGATGCACTCACCGCGCAAAGCGCGCTCTTCAATCCGGGTTCTAAGATCAAGCACGTCGTCGTGCTGATTCAAGAGAACCGTACGGTTGACAATCTTTTCAACGGTTTACCGGGCGCGGACACGGTAATGACTGGCAAAACGCATACGGGCTCGACCGTTGCGCTTCAGCCGATGCCGTTCGAAGAACCGTGGGATCCCGATCACGAACACAGCGCGTGGGTGACCGAGTACGACAAGGGCAAGATGGACGGCTTCGATCTCGTTCCGCCCTCACCGGCAACCGGCGCGCCTGCGAATTTTCCGTACAGTTACGTTCCGCATGCGGAGACGGTTCCGTACTTCACGCTCGCCGAGCGGTACACGTTTGCCGACCGCAATTTCGCAGCAGAAACCGGACCGAGCTATCCGGGCCACCAATATCTCATTGCCGGCCAAAGCGATTACGCGATCGGCAATCCCAACGATCCGTTCTTCCGCTGGAGCTGTTTTGCGCAGCCTGGCACAACGACACCGACGTTAGGGTCGAACGGGCAAGTCTACAACGGCCCGTTCCCGTGCTACGACTACAAGACACTGGCGGACCTCCTCGACGCAAAGAAGATCGGCTGGCGCTACTACACCGAAGTTGAAGAGAAAACACAAGGCGCGGGCGTCCAACCGTATTCAGCGATCAACCACATCCTCCATAGCACGTATTGGAACAACGTCGTCGCGCCGCAAACGCAGCTCTTTACCGACATCGCGCAAGGCAATCTCGCGGCTGTCACTTACGTGAACCCGCCGCTCGTCGCTTCCGACCATGCGCAGCAAGCGACGAATTACGGCCCCGACTGGATCGCAGATATCGTCAACGCGATAGGCGCAAGCAAGTATTGGAACGATACGGCGATCTTCGTTACGTGGGACGACTGGGGCGGCTGGTACGATCACGTCGCGCCGCCTCAGCTGGATCGCATGGGTCTGAGTTTCCGCGTACCGCTCATCGTGATATCGCCGTACGCAAAGCACGGATACGTTTCGCACTACCGGCACGAACCGGGCAGCATTTTGAAGTTCATCGAGCAAACGTATGGGTTGGGATCGCTCAGCACAACCGATGTACGCGCCGACAACCTTGCCGATTGCTTCAATTTCGCGCAAGTGCCGCAGCCGTACGTTTCGGTGAGCGTTCGCGTGGGTGTAAGTTTCTTCGTAAACTTACCGGCCGATACGACGCCGATCGACTACTAGCGCTACGGAATCAGCAGTATCTTTCCAATGGCGGCGCGCGACTCGAGCAATCGATGCGCGTCCGCCCCATCGGAAAGCGCAAACCGGCGCGCGATAAACGGCTGCAGCTGCCCGCTGCGGATGTAATCAAAAAGCTTGCGGGCGCGTTTGACGCGCTGTTCGTGCGAGGTCAGCACGTTCCAAAGATCGCCGCCTGCAACGTGTTTGGAGCCGTCCATGAGCACTCGCGGATCGATTGCCGGCGGATCGCCGCCGGCGAAACCGTAGAACACGACGGTGCCGCCGGTCCGCACGGCATCGATTGACTGGTTCAACGTCGTTCCGACCGAGTCGTAAATCACATCGGCACCGCGCGCGGCAGCAGGCCAATCTTCATATCCGTGAACTTCGTCGGCTCCCGCGTTGCGCGCCGCATTGCGTTTAACGTCGCTTGACGCAAGCGCAATAACGCGCGCTTGTTTGGCTTTGAGCAGTTGCACCAGTGAAAGCCCAACGCCGCCGGCTGCTGCATGGACAACCGCGGTATCGCCTGCGCGCACGGCGTAGCTATCGCTACACAAGAACTGCGCGGTCAAGCCCTGGAGCAAAATCGCTGCGGCGGCGTCATCCGAAACGTCGTCCGGCAGCGGAATCAGTTTTTCGTACTGTGCCCTGACGAGCTGCGCATTCGCGAACGGATTGTCCGCGAAACCAACGCGCATGCCGCGTTTGAGCCAGTCGGGCGCGTCGGTGCCGAACTCTTGCACGACGCCGACAGCTTCGTAGCCGGCGATGTACGGCGGCGCTCCCGACAAATGGTAGTTTCCGCGGCGGCGGTAGACGTCGGCGAAATTGAGTCCGATCGCCGTGGTTCGTACGATCGCGTGGCCCTCCGCCGGCTGCGGATCGGGAAGCTCGCCGTACTCTAGTACTTCAGGACCGCCGAAACGGCGGAAGAAGAGTGCCTTCAAATCGCGAACATGCGTGGTGATATGAAACTGGTCGTGACGCTGTTACCAGTCGTGCTTCTCGCCATTGCGGTCGGGCAGTTCGTGAAGACGAAACGCACCGCCTACGGCCACAATACCGCCGCACGCGATTCGGCGAGGATCAGCGTGCTGGCGCTTTCAGCCGCGGCCGTGATCCTTGCAGCGTCGGCGCTGCTCGTCAAGTAATCTTACGGCAACAGATCTCAAGCCGGTTACCATCCGCGTCTTCGAAAAACGACGCGTAATAATTCGGCCCATATTCAGCAATAACGCCGGCCGGTTCGAACGCCGTCGCCCCGGCCTGCCGTGCGATTTCAGATAACCGGTCGACGTCCTCGCGGCTTTTGCCGGCGAAGGCGACGCGTGTTAGACCGGGTGTGTGCGACGTATCTTCCACGAGCCACACGAACGGCCGGCTCGGGTCCTCGTGCGGAGGATGATAACCCACTGACTCCTCGTCGGCGTTGAGCTGCGTCAAGCCGATGGCCGGAAGCAAGGCATCGTAGAGAGGCCGACATCGAGCAAGGTTGCTCACACGAAGATCGATGTGGTCCAGCATTACATCACGCGCAGGTTCGGCAAGAAGCCGGACTGACGCATCGGCAGATCGTCCGCCTTGCGGACCGGAAGCGGCATGCGCAGGTGGAGTTCGGTCTCGTCGATGATCAAGGGCGTCGTGCGATGGGGCTCTCTCATGATTTTTCCTTCGAGCGGCTGACGCGGCCACCGTGGCTCGCGTCCTCCGGTTACTCTTCAGTAACCTACAACCATGATACGCCGGTGATGGTAACTTGTCAACGCGGTTTGGTGGTGATATTATAGGGACGTGGCAAGCACCGCGGCGCCAGGCCGCCTCGAGATAGTACAGTCGTTCGTCAATACCGTCGAAATCGAAGACACCGTCGACGCCTTAGGCGTCAACGGCGAGCTCGAGCAGTGGTGCACCGAGAGCGGCCTTTGTCGCAGTATAGATGAAGAAGGCCTTACGCAGCTGCGCGCGTTCCGCGAGGCGCTCCGCGCCGTCCTGCTTACTCACACGGAGGAGGGCGATGTCGCCGAGGGCTGGCGAGCGTTGGAACCCTTTCTCGGGCGCGCGATGTTTACGATGAGGCTGACGCCGCTCAGCATCCCTGCCCTGACCGGCAGTGGCTTGGGCGCCGACGCTGTGATCGCTGAGTTACTCGCGATCGCTTATGATGCGGCCGGCGACGGAACGTGGAAGCGGCTCAAGGCCTGCCGAAAGCACAGTTGCTTGTGGGCGTTCTACGACCAGTCCAAAAACGGCTCCGGCGCGTGGTGCAACATGGCGGTCTGTGGAAACCGTGTAAAAGCGCAACGCCGCCGATCCCGTCAGAAAAATCGCGGGAATTTTGCTTGACACCGCAGCTGTGCCGCGGTATGATGCTCGTCGTGACTCCGATGCCCACCGCGCAAAGCGAGGCCGTGAGGTCCGAACTGAACAGGTTCGGCGTTGGATTCCGTTCCTTGAAAACTGAACAGTGCAGTAGCGCATAAGTCTGTGGGTCTCT
>CAZERJ010000023.1:0-31653 GCA_964514445.1 uncultured bacterium
CTAGGACGCCGCCCTCTCACGGCGGTAACGCGGGTTCGAATCCCGCTGGGGCTAATTTTTCACACGCAAAAACGCTCGTGCTTACGAGCGTTTCTTGCTAGTTAACTGCCGCGCACAATGCGCTATGCTCGACGCCGCACGTCCTTGGCAAACATTCCTTCAGAGATCGTCCGCACAATCGCGTAGCACGCACACGCGCGATCTTCAAGGCCTTGGCGATCAACGACGGTGATGTGACCGCGCTTATATTGCAGTAGACCGATTTGCTGCAGGCTGCTTGCGGCGAGCGAAACTGAGGTGCGCCGCACTCCAAGCATGTACGCCAAAAATTCCTGTGTGAGCTGCATTTCGTTTCTGCCGACGCGGTCATGTACCATGAGTATCCAGCGTGCCAACCGTTCGTCAACGCTGTGAATGCTATTGCATGCCGCGGTCTGCGCGACCATCGCGACAAAAGCGTCGACATATTGGAGGATCACATCAAGTAACTCGCTGCGGTCGTCAAGGATGTAGCGCGAGAAATCCGAGTACGACATCCGCGTCGCCGTGCCGGGCAGTTGTACGATGACGGTCGTGTTGCTCACCGTTTTGCCGAGAACGGCTGAAAACCCGACCATACCCTCGTATCCCATGAGACCCACTTCGATCGTCGTTCCTTCGGCAGAATCGACGATCGTTGAAGTGACGCAATCGTGCGGAAACCACACGTTGTCGATAGGACCGCCCGCCTCGAGCAGCTCTTGATTTTGATGCAGGTGAACTTCCTTGAGGTAAGGCGCGAGCCGCTGCCGCTCTGTCTCGGAAAGGAGACCTATCAACCTACTTTGATGCATGCGTCCTCCGCTTCGTCGTAACTCCGGGAGGTGGCGCGCATATCGTGGTCGTCTCTCGGACCGGCCGGCACTCAGGGAGCACCGCTACAAAGACGTACTCGACGCCTTTGTTGCGGCGACCGATGTGTCATTTAATCAGTTATAGCCTTCAGAGGTCAAGACAGGGCCTCGGTGAGGAACACTAATGTCCGGAACCGTCAAAACCTTACGCGCGTGGCTGCGCCATGGCAAGGCGCGGCCTTCAGTTCGTGCAGCAACTTCGCACGCTCGATTAATGATCGTACCAGCCTCGCTGCAGGCCACTCTCGTAAAAGACAACGGCGCCGACGGCGCGGGAAGTGCATATCATGGTTCACTCTGCTGTGAACCGAATGTGCTGCGAGCACGGCCTTCAACTCTACGGGTGTAACACCGCGCCGCTACACCGCATCGGTTGTTATAGCGACCGGTTCCGCGTTGAGGCGCCGCTGACGATGGCGATCAACCGCAGCGCGCGCCCCGGTACGATTTTTCGGTGTGAGGCATGGCGGTTACGAAGATATCCGTGAATCGCGGCGGCTGCGATGAGAGCCAAAACCGCAATGGCCGGTAGAAAAGAGAACCAGAGTGCCGCTAGTTGCACCACGTACGGGTGCGAATGCTGTCCAAACATGGGCACAGCGTAGCGGTCAGCGCGTCCGCGCTGCGTCCGCGTACCGTCCAAGACTCGCTCTGCGGCTCTTTCAGTCTGTAGCTAGGAAGCGGTCGATGCTTTCGAAGCGCGAAACCCGTTCCATGCAATCGAGGGATCGATCACCGACGCATCCGCACGTGAAGCGTACCGCTGCGCCGCTTCAATGAGCTCAACGATGGTCGCGTCCGTCAGCAGCGTCGGCTCTAAACCCAGGCCGAGCAAATTCGCATTCCGCGTAGCGTAATAGTGTTGCTCTTTTTCCTTGCGCGGATTGTTCAAGTGCTCGATGCGAACGTCGAGTCCCATCTTCGATCCGGCACGTGCAACTTTTTCCGCCAGCTGCTCCACCGAAAATATTTCAGTGAATTGATTGAAGACCCGATATTCGCCGGCTGCGGCGGGATTACGTATAGCGATTTCCACGCATTGGACGGTATCGCGGATGTTCAAGAATGTGCGCGTCTGGCCACCTTCGCCGTACACCGTCAACGGACGGCCTAGCGCCGCTTCCACGCAGAAGCGGTTCAGCACCGTTCCAAAAATATGATCGTAATCGAAGCGGTTGATGAGCCTTCGCGACTTCAGTGTTTCATCCGTGCTTAGACCGTACACTATGCCCTGATGCAGATCCGTCGCGCGCAAGCCCCAGGCACGGCAAACAAAGTATATCTGATCGCTGTCGTGCACTTTCGTTAGATGGTAAAACGAACCGGGCTGCTTTGGAAACGGCAGCACGTCTTTGCGGCCCTTGTGCCGGATCTCGATGAAGCCTTCTTCGATATCGATATCAGGCGTGCCGTATTCGCCCATCGTGCCAAGTTTGACCAAATGTGTGTCAGGGCAATTTTCGCGGATCGCCCAAAGCAAATTGAGGTTGCCGGCGGTGTTGTTGATGAGGGTGCGGATTGCATGATCGCGGTCGATCATCGAGTAAGGCGCGCTGCGCTGCTGCCCGAAGTGGACGATTGCTTGGGGGCGAAGCGTTCGAAGCAGTTCCGACATCGCTTTGTAGTCGCCCACGTCGATGTTGCGGAAGCGGATCTTCGGCATGCCGCGATGTTCCAACGCCGCCAAGCGCTTGGCTATCGTTGTGATCGGCGTAAGCGATTGTATTCCGAGATTTTCGTCCCATTTGCGACGCACCAAGTTGTCGACGATCGTTACGTTCATCCCGCGAGCGGACAAATGCAACGCCGTCGCCCAGCCGCAGTAGCCGTCTCCACCAATAACGGCTACGTTCATGCTATCCGGCGGCCTTCGCGCGCGGAAAGCAGCTCGCACAACATTCGCATGTGGCGATCCAGCCGGTAGCGTTGCGCGTTTTCGCGCGCGCCTGAAGAAAGACGGCTCCAAAGATCGCCATCACTGCACAATTTCGTTATCGCCTCTCCGAGAGCGTGCGCGTCTGCGCGTGGCACTGCAATACCGCCGCCGTCGATCCATTCGGCAACGCCGCCCACGTCGTAAGCGACGACAGGGCGAGATCGCGCGAGCGCTTGAGTGCCGGAAAGTCCGAACGGTTCCGGCCACAACGACGGCAAAGCGACAATATATGCACTATCAATGGCGTTCCTGAGCGCTGCCTGTGAAAGCCATCCGAGAAGCTGGAGATCTACGCCGTGCTTTGCTGCTAACGTTTGCAGCAAATCTGTTTCTGTCACCGTAAGCCGTGAGGCGACTTTGAGCCGCGGACGCACTACGCGATCGATGTTTCCGATCGCGGCGATAAGCGATCTAAGTCCTTTTTCGAGCGTTGCACGTCCAAAGAACAGCACGTCATGGCCCGAAGGGACTGTCGGGCCAGTAAAAAAGTCATCCGCAAGCGGCGGCGGCGTGATGTGAATGATGTTCGCAGGAATGCCGTTCTGCACGCAAAGTCCGCGCATGTACTCGCTTGAGACAAGAACCGCATCGGCGCCGGCGATTGCATCGCGAGTGCGTAATCGGCGCGAAATAATCTCAAGCGACGAGCGCCTAGGACCATGAATGCAACCGCGCAACGCGCTGTTCACCGTGCACGCGGCGCCCATCGGCGCAGTACAAACCGCTGCAAACTGCGGAAAAACTTTGTTTCCATTCGGACAAAACGCCCGGTGATCGTGAATACGTGCGATCCATCGCGAGGCGCTCGCGCGAACGGCCTCTAAGACGCTGGAATCGAAAACGTTCGCAGTAACAACGACATCGCACCCCGCGAGCGCTTCGCGCACCCTTGCTGCGGCAGCTTCAGACGGTTCAGAGTTCTCGTCGGAACACGCGATAGGCGTCGCTTGCGGAACGCCGGTCCAATGCGACTCTACCGCGCGAGCGAAAAGCAGCGTTTCGTAGCGCTGCTGCAGTTCGGGAAGCACCGTCGCCCAATACCGCTCCGCTCCGCCGTGCTCGCCTACGATGTCGCAAAGCACCGCCAGCTTTTCCATGTTTAAAGCATAGCCTATATTGCTACGGGCGCTAGCGAATCAAGCTAAGAATCGTATGAGACTTCGCACGTCGGCGAAGTCGCAGCTGCAGAGCGTCGCGCGATGAGTTAGCGCGATTTACGCCGCCCTGTCTTACGCGTCGAGCTCTTTTTCGCGCTGCTCTTGCGCCCACGGCCGCCTGTCTGCGTTTTTTTCTTGCGACCCGATGTCGCTTTCTTCCGCGCGGAGGTGGATTTCTTGCGGCCCGACATCGCACGAGGTGACCGCATCAAGCGTTCTTTCTCCGCCTGCACGGTTTCGCCAAGTTGCTCGAGCTCTTCTTCGTCCAAGAGTTGGCGTGCAAGTTTGAAGATCGTTGACTCCTCTTCACGAACGTGATGCTTCACGTTCTCGCCGAGCACTTGCAGCTCGGCCTTAAAGAGTGCGTCGTCTTTCCTTCTGCCGTTGAGCAGCGACATCAGATGCTTGGCCACGTCGTGTTCCGTAAACGCCTCGTATAAATCGACACGCTCTTCCTCGTTTTCAGCGCGTTCGCCGAGCGCGGGATAAAACAGCGATTCCTCCAGCGCCGCATGAACGGTCAATTGCTGCACGATCTGCTGGGCTAACTCTTTCACTTTTTCGTCGCCCGGTTCGGCCTTTTGCACCTCATCGATGAGCTGCCCAACCATTTGATGATCTTGTTTTAGGAGATCGAGAACGTTCATTTATCGCTTCCTCAAGGCATAAGGCATAGCATGAGTTTCCCCGGCGCCGACCGTGTTAATCGCTCGCAATTGTATTAGAGGCGACGAAATCAACCAATGCATTTAGAGTTAGCGACAGCGTCGATTGCGGTAAGACGCCGTACGTGCGTGCAAAACGATATACGGACCAACAACTACGGGTCGACGCGGTACTTGTGCCACCGTACAAAGCCGGAATTGCTTTCGCGCACGATGCCGTTGGCAGGTGTCTGCGATTTACGGGTTCTCGCGAGTCCATGCTGGAGCTATGCGCAAAACACCTCGCTCACAACAAGGGATTAGGTCCGCCCGTTTATGTCTTTCCTACCGAGTGGGATGATGTTACCGTGCTTGAACGGGCTGACGGCTGCTGGATTCACCCGGCTGTAATGTTGGACGACCCCGCCGCTTAGGACGCGGGGTGCCAGCGCAAAGTGCGAATCGCCACCTTGCTTTCCCGCGCTAGAACTCGGGAAAAGAAAAACGGCGCATTTTTGCTTGCGCCGTTTTTCACATGGGCCCACGATGTGGAGCGTCCGCGGCCCCATGTTTATAGCGGTGGTGCTACTCAGGCATAGTACAAGCCGAATCTTGGAAGAGTCTCCGAAATTCCTTACCGGGAGCGCTGCCACGTTCTCATAACTCACCAAGAATACGTACGAACGTGGCCGTATCAACGGCGACCGGCACCAGATACTTTTGCGCGAACACGAACGCAGGTACACCGGTGATACCTATCTCCGACGCGGAAGCGAGTTCTTCTCGTACGTCTCGGGATGCGTCCTCGCCGCTCAAAAACCGCAGCGTCTCATCGCGATCCAGACCGGCGGCAGATGCACGATCGGCTAATACTGCGCGATCGCTGATGTCGAGCCCATCCGTAAAATACGCGCGATACAAAAACATCTCCACCTCGGGTGCCTTACCGTAACGCGATGCCAAGCGCAGCACGGTGTGCGTCGAACGTATTGGCCGTCAACGCGCGATCGAAATGCATTTGAATTCCATCTTTTGCGGCTTCGTCTTCGACGCGTTTGATCATCGCCGGCGCCTGTGCCCCGAAACGCTGCGCGTAGCGCTGTAGCGCGGGAACACCCCGAACCGGCGCTTGAGGGTCGAGTTGAAACGGATGTAAGTTTACTTCGACATCGCCGTTGAATTGCTCGAGCGCACGTTCGAAGCGTGTTACGCCGATGTAGCACCACGGACACACAATGTCCGTCCAGAGGTCTACTACCATGCCCGCATCTTCCCCACCGCATACGTCGATTCCACAACGCTGCAACCTTGAATAGCGGCCGTGGTTTGATGAAATATGCGCAATTTTTCAGACCTCAACGAACAAGAGGTTTTGGCTCTTGCCATCTCCCTGGAAGAAGACGACGAACGTACGTACGACAACTACGCGCACTATCTTCAGCCGAATTATCCCGATAGCGCGGCGGTCTTTCAGGCGATGGCGGCCGAGGAGAGCGGGCATCGCCGCCGCCTCATCGATCTCTATCGCAACCGCTTCGGTGAATTTATTCCGCTGATCCGGCGTAACGACGTTCGCGGTTTTATGCATCGCCCGTCGATTTGGCTTGGGCAACCGCTCGGACTGGAAAGGATTCGCGAACGCGCTGAAACGATGGAGATGGAAAGTTTGCGGTTTTACCGCCGCGCAGCGCGTCAAACCAAAGACGCCTCATTGCGACAGTTGTTCGACGACTTAGCATCCGAAGAGCGGCGGCACGAAACAAAAGCGGAGTCGCTGGTTGCGCAGCATCTCACGCCGCAAGCTCGCGGAGAGGAAGACGAACGCGAACGCAAACTGTTCGTGTTGCAAATCGTTCAACCCGGGCTCGCGGGCCTCATGGACGGTTCGGTTTCAACGCTGGCTCCAATCTTTGCAGCCGCGTTCGCAACGCATCAGTCGCGCGACGCACTCCTGGTTGGTCTCGCAGCATCACTCGGCGCCGGCATCTCGATGGCGTTCGCGGAAGCTGCCACCGACAACGGAAGTCTCACCGGCCGCGGAAGTCCAGTGCTGCGCGGCATCGTTACCGGCGCAATGACAACGCTCGGCGGCCTGGGCCACACGCTTCCATTTCTTCTTCCAGACTTTCGAGCGGCGCTTACCGTAGCCGTTATCGTCGTGGCAATGGAATTGATCGCCATTTCGTGGATACGCAACAGGTACATGGATACGCCGTTCCTGACGGCGGCGTTTCAAGTGATCGTTGGTGGCGTACTCGTGTTTTTGACCGGAATTTTCATCGGCGGCGCCGGATAGCCACGCAGCGCGCCAACTCCTCAACATGCGGCGCGAATCCGAATAAGAACGCAGCGCCGTATGCTGCCGCTATCGCTGACGGTGCCGGCATATTCTTTCGTTTGCGGATCGTAGATTCGCCGGCGGGCCGGCGCACTGCAAGCACGCCAACTATCAGATACGGCAAGACTTCAAGAAACTGTGCGCCTGGTTTTCCGCCTCCGGGATCGTTCGCTTGCGTTTGGTGTAAAGCACGTCGGCGAGCGCCGTTGCATGATGAACGATGGCTGCACCGAGCGTTGCGCCGATAGTTATTTGGCTCGGTTCAAAGAACGTTTCCGGTACACCGGCAGTACGTTCGATTTGCGTTAGCCGGTGCCAATACCAATCCAGAACGCCCGCAACGAGCCATGCCGGCAAAATGCCGCCCAGAAGCAGCGCATCGGTCGCCCCATTCGACCGCGAGCGCCTGTTCGTCATTCATGCAATGGTCTTACACGCGCATCGCCCGCTTTCGCCGGCGCCGAAACCAACTTGCTGACGAACAGCGCCGCACGAGCAAGAGCCGGTATAACGCGCGGCCGCAGCAAGCGCGGATCAAAAGCGCGCATGTAACGATCGTTTGCCGCTAAGCATTCGCGCAACAGGCCCGCCGGCGTGAAATTTGGAAACACGGCTCCCGCCGATGCCATCCCCTGTTCTTCGATCTTCTCTTTGCCGGCGCGACGCATCGTCAACGCCAATGCGCCTGCGTATCCGATCGCCGATGGAACGGCTTGCAGCAACGAACCGCGCAATCCGTGGCGTGCACGCTCAAATGCGATCCAATTCACGAAGAAGACGATATGGCGCGCTTCTTCTGCGATGACACGCGAAAATAAATCTACTAATGCGCGCGACACGACGCCGGATTTTTGAGCGAGCGCAAAAATCCCGAAACCGAAAAATGAATCCAAACATTCGTTGTAACCAAACGATATAAACGCCGCCCGGTTTGTGGGACCATCTGCAACAACGCGGTCCGCCTGTAAACCGTAACGGTCGATCAACGCCTGAATCATCCGTCCATGGCGTTCTTCTTCGTAGGCCTGAAGATCGATGGCCTCGCGTATCATGACGTCGGTTTGCGTTGCCGCGAAAGCGTGAAGCATCGCTCCGGCGTTCACTTCAACCTTGAGTGCGGTCGTCCAGACAGAAATTGATCGGAGAAAACCGAGCGTTGTATCGTCGAGCACCGGCCAGGGCAACTCCTCGGGCTCGTACGCATTATGCGTATCGATCAAGGCTCGGCAGAACAGCCGTTTATGCTCGTCTGATCCGACTTTCATCATTAACAATATAGCGCAATTGCAGGTGTCATGTTAAGCATAAGATATGCATCAAGCTATGACACCCGACCGGCTCGCGCAGTTGCTTCGTGACGCCGAAATGGCCCACGGCGAATACGAGCGGAAGCTCGGACACAGCGATCCCGACTGGCCCTGCTGGTATGCAGAATATATCCTCGAACACGTGCCGGAGGCCCGCTGGGAGTAATTGGGAACGTCTTGAGAAACGGCTACGATGTTCCTTCTACACGCGTGCATACAACAGCCCTATCGTATCCCTAGGAAAACCAGCGAGGAGAACAGTTCATGGCAATACGTATTGACATGTTCGCTGCCTCATTTGAAGAAACGAAGGATTGCGTTATGCAAGTCAAGGGCAGAATCGCCTTTAACGATTCGCGTGACGCGCTGCGCGGATTAACGGCGGTGCTGCATGCGCTTCGCGACGAATTGAGCGTCGCACAGAACGCCGCGCTTGCCGCGCACATGCCCACGATGTTGCGAGGCATCTACTTTGAAGACTGGCGTCCGCAGTCATTCGATGCGCCGCACACCTCGCATCAGGCGTTCCTGAACCGCGTTGAGCAAGCGCTGGAACGTCGCGGAGACGCCCCCGACGCGCTCGAACTTACCGAAACGGTCTTTTCAATGCTCGCTTCACGGATGGCAAATGACAGCGATGAGGTGGCCGGCATGTTGCCGCCGCAAATTCGCGCCTTGTGGCCGCACTAGCGCATTAGCGCTGGATAGTAATGCGATTCACGATGCCCCGTACGCCCGAAACGCTCCGCGCCGCCGACAAAACCGTTTGTTCGATCGCAGCGGTTTTCACCGTGCCCTTTAACGTTACGACACCATTGTGCACCGAGGGTGTTACGTGAAATACATTCACACCCGCTTGCGCCGCTATCGCGGCTGAAACTCGCGCGCTGATCTGCGCATCATTTGCGCCGCCACGAATCCCTTCCAGATGCGAATCTACTCGCAGATCGTTGCGCACCGCTTTGACGCCGTCGACCGAACGCGCCGCGCGAACGTACTGCGCGCTTTCCATGGCGGAGTGCGCTTTGCCGCGCAGCGTCACCATGCCGCGATCGACGGCGACGTGAACGGTCGTGGCAGCGTCGATGTCTACGGCTGCTAGTTTTGCTGCGACTTCGGTGGTGATCAGCGCGTCATTCGCTGCGCTCGAAGCCGCACCGGTTTGCTGCTGATTTCCGCAAGCAGCCAGGCAGACGGCGGCAATAATAGCGATCGTAGCTCGAATCATGTCTGCTGCTTCGCCGTCGACAAAACGCCTCCGGCTCCAACCGGCCGTGACGAAACCGCAATAGCTACGAGGATCGCCCGAGGCCAATCAGCGAAATCCAATCGGGCCGCTCGCCCAGCTGTAAGAATGCCGCAATCGCGGCAATAAGTGGAATGCCAAGGGAGCCGAGCGCCGCAGTAGATGCGCAGAACCGTTTGAGGACATTCGCCCGCAGCAGCCAGCCTAAACCGCTGCCGATCACCGACGCGAAGATAAACAGCAGAATCGTGCCACGACTCGGATCGTAAAACGGCTCATGGCGAATCAGTGCGAACAGCGTTAGCGGTACCGTACCGGCAATTTGCTGCCACATTACGTTATTCAAAAGGTCCTCGCCGCGATCGTATTTTTTCGCAAGGACCGATCCGGCCGCCCAGCATGCACCGGCGAGAATTGCGAGCACGGCACCCAAAAGCGCCCCACTGCCACGCGGCGTGTGCGAGGCGATAAACAACACGCCGAACACTGCGATTGCGATGGCGGTCCAGCGTCGTTTTCCGATGCGCTCCTTGAGGACAACACGCGAAAACAGCGTCGCCCAAAACGGCATCGTAAAGATCAGAATTGCTGTTCGCGAGACATCGCCGAAGAGTAACGCAAATGTGGAAAGCCCGATCATGCCGGAGACTTGCAACAGGCCAACGAGTGCGAACGCCAGGCGAACGCGGCATCGCGACCGGGCGTTTCATCACCAGCAACGCAACAAACAGTGCGATAGCGCCGCCCGCAACGCGTGCGGCGGCGAGCGTTGCGGGCCCGACGCTGAGAACCAGCAGATGCAACGGAACCCAGTTGTAACCCCAGACGAGAATATTCAGCGCGAAGAGCATGTACGTGCGTTGCTGCGATGCCATGATTTACATCACCGCCTAACCTCCAACCGCAAGCTCGGGTTGCAGCGGACGTCAGCGCTGCTTGCTAAGCGCCGCGACGGTGCCGGCGACGACATCATCCTGCCCTTCGCCGATCACCGTTTTGCGGAGCACGCCCTGCCGGTCAAAAATCAGAACGGTGGGCCAATACTGGATGCCGTAGGCATTCCAAAGAGCGTTCGTGTTGTCGATCGCAACCGGCCACGTAATGCCTTGCGCGGCAAGATTCGGCACAACGTTCTCGCGCAGGCGTTCGTACGGAAGTTCCGGCGTGTGGATCCCGACGAGCAGCAAATCGCTCCCGTTGTAGCGCGATCGCAGCGCGCGCAGCGCGGGAACGATGTGTTTACAATTGATGCACGAGTATGTGAAGACATCGATCACGACAACTTTTCCCGCAAACGTTTGCGGCCGCGGCTGCGGACCAATCCACTGTGACGCCCCAAAGAGCGGAGCGAAAGCGCTGTGCGCGGCTAGAACCGCGGCGAGTATCAGACTCATGCCGGTAGAACGTCCGGCCGCCTTACTCGGATGATGACGGAGGCCGCCGGCGATAGACGCCGTCCGTGCGGTCGAGCAAATAGTTGTCGTAAAGCTCGCGCCGCAGCGTCGCATAATCCGGATGCGAAGCGGCGAGCAAATCGTTAACTTCACGTTCGGAATAGGCTCGCCCGTATTCGAACCGCTCGGCTAGCCAGCGCAGCACGATAATCTTCTTGCTCCGTTTTGCCGGAATCGTCTTGAGCCGGTTGCCGGCTAGGTAGGCCGCCAGCACTTCCTCGTCGGTTCGCTTACGCATGCAACCGCGAAGTTTGCGGCCCGAACGGCCGATACCTTAAGCATCCTATGATGCTTGCTGAACGAATCACCCTGGGCTCCGTCGTGGCAGTTACAGGCTCGCAAATGACCGTGCGCCTCCAAGAGAATGCCGCCGAGGTCGCCGCCACACGCGTAGGCTCGATGGTCAAAGTCGAGAGCAGCGGCCGCGAAGTGATGGGCACAGTCGCCGCCGTCAAACTCGACGCGCTGGAATCGGGCCACACGCTGGTCATCGACCTAGTCGGCGAAATTTACCAGACGCCCGACGGCAGTCACCGCTTTGCGCGCGGCGTTTCGCATCATCCGGTGCCCGGCGCAAGCGTCGTCGCGGCGAACGAAAACGACCTCAAATCAATCTTTGCGGAGCCCTCGCAAGGCCGCATTCATATCGGAACGCTTTACTACAACGATGCCCAGCCTGCATACGTGCAGATCGACGATCTACTCGGCAAGCATTTTGCCGTGCTCGGTTCGAGCGGTTCGGGCAAATCCTGCACCGTTGCACTGATTCTCTCGGCGATTCTAGAGAATCATCCCAACAGCCACGTGCTCATGCTCGACCCGCATAACGAGTACGCGACGGCCTTCGGCGAGCTGTGCGAAGTGCTCAACGTCGATAATTTGAAGCTGCCGTTTTGGCTGCTCGATTCAGAAGAAGCGGTGCGCGTGCTCGTGCGCGGCGGTACGCCGCCTGAGCGCGAATCGCAAGCAATGATTTTGCGCGAAGCGATGACGAAAGCACGGCGCGCATTTGCCGGCGACAGTCCGGACACGGCTTCGATCACCGTCGATACACCCGTGCCGTTCCGGATCTCCGACCTCATTCGCTTCATCAACGAAGCGATGGGCAAGCTCGATAAAGCCGATTCTTCGATGCCGTACTTGCGTCTGCGCACACGTCTGGAATCGCTCAAGAGTGACAAACGCTTCGCGTTCATGTTCGGCGAAGGCTTGAACATTCCGGATTCGCTGCCGGATCTGATCGGGCGCCTGCTGCGCATGCCGGTCAACGGTAAACCGCTGGCAATTTTGGATCTTTCCGGCGTTCCATCGGAAGTCACCGACGTTGTGGTCTCGCTGTGTTGCCGTATCATCTTCGACTTTGCGGTGTGGTCGCGGCGCGAAGAAATGCCGCCCATTCTGGTAGCATGCGAGGAAGCACACCGCTACATTCCGGCCGATGAACGCGTCGGCTTCGGCGCAACGGCGCGCGCGATCACGCGCATCGCAAAAGAAGGCCGCAAATACGGTTTGGCGCTCGCGCTGATCTCCCAGCGTCCTTCCGAACTTTCGCCGGAAGCGCTCTCCCAATGCGGCACCGTGTTCGCGCTTCGCATGGGCAATGAACTCGATCAAGACTTCGTCGCGCGCACCGTTCCCGACGCCGCCAAAGGGATGCTCTCTGCGCTTCCGAGTTTGCCGACGCAGCAGACGATTGTCTCCGGCGAGGGCGTGCCGATTCCCATGCGGATTCGCCTCAAGAATCTGGATCAAGCACGCCGTCCGCGCAGTGCCGGGGCAAAGTTCTCGCTCGCATGGCAAACGGATTCGACCACGACGCAGATTCGCAACGAAGGCGTACGCCGCTGGCGCTTGCAGACACGGTAAGTTAAGCGACGATCCGCGCGGCGATCGTCAAATCTTTGACGAAATGCGCGAACTCGAGCGCTCGCGCTTCGGAATCGGGCGCGCGCAGGATCGATGACGGATGCACTGTCGCGAGCACTTGCGCGGCGAGCTCGCTTTCCAAAATCTCCCCGCGATGATGCGTTAAGCGAAACTTCGGTCCGTGCAGCGCTTGCGCGGCCGTCGCACCGAGAGCAACGACCAGATGCGGTTTGACTAGCGCAATCTCCGATTCCAGCCACGGCATACAGGCCTGAATCTCAATCGTGCGTGGCTTTTGATGAATCCGCTTCTTGCCACGCTCGATGAATTTGAAATGCTTGACCGTGTTGGTAACGTACACGTTTTTTGGATCGATGCCGGCGCGTTCGAGCCCGTCGTGTAAAATGCGCCCCGCCGGACCGACGAACGGGTGTCCTAAGCGATCTTCGGAATCACCGGGCTGCTCTCCGACGAGCATGAGGGGCGCATGCGCTTTGCCTTCCCCGAACACCGTTTGCGTAGCGTGCTTGTAGAGGTCGCATCCGCGGCAATGCGCCGCCGCTTCACGGAGCGACCGCAGCGAGAGGCGTTCCGGAAGATATTCAGCCGCACTCACAACGATGAGCCTCACGTACCCAAAAATGCCGTCAAGCCGCTACAGTACCGGGCGGAGACACAGCGTCGCGCACGTAAACACCCACCGGTGAAAATCCTCGCCCTGTGCGAACGCGCCGGCATTGCCGGCGGCATGGAAACGTATGTGCGCACCCTACAGGACGCACTGAGCTCGCGCGGCATCGAACAGCGGATCCTGACGCGCGCAGATCTTCAGTGGTCCGACGAACACGACGCGGGATCGCCGGCTGCCGCCGCGCAGCTTCGTTCGTTGTGCGCGCAGCTGCGGCCCGACGTCATCGCACTGCACAACGTTCTCGATGCGCAGGTACTCACAGCAGCGCGCGAATGCGCGCCGAACATGACGTATCACCTCCACGATCACCGCCTTTTCTGCCCAAACGGCGATCGCGTGTATCCGCAAGGCGGCGGCCGGTGCACCGTGCGCATGGGCGCTGCTTGTGCGGCGCATTCGCTCGTTCACGGGTGCGTATACGGACCGCGTAGGCGCACGCTGCGGCTTATCAGCCTTCGCACAAACGCTGCGCGCGCCGCAATGCGGTCGGACTCGATCGTCGCCATGTCAGCATTCATGTCATCTCTCGCGCAGCACAACGGCGTAGGCCACGACTGCATGCATCTCATCCGCCCACCACTGCATGCTGCCTTTTTCGAACCTCACAATGAACCGGACTTTGTCCGGCCGCGTGTGCTGTTCAGCGGACGCGCCGTGCCCGCGAAAGGCCTGCGTTCGCTCATACGCGCCGCGTGCACGATCGCGGCGGACCGCCGGCCAATCGTTGCGGTCGCCGGCGATGGGCCCGAGCTCGATGCGTGCGTGCAGCTCGCACGTGAGCGGGGATGCGAGATCGAACTGTACGGAAAACTCGATCGCGCCGGCGTCATCGCGGCGATCGATCGTTCGATGATGATCGCCATGCCTTCGCTCTGGAACGAACCCTTTGGGCTGAGCGGCATCGAAGCGTTTGCGCGCGGACGGCCTGTCGCCGCGTATCAATCCGGCGCGATTGGCGAATGGATCGGTGAAGGGGGCATCGCCGTCGGGATCGGCGACGAACGCGCTCTCGGCAATGCGATCGTTTCGTTACTTGAACGGCCGGCGTGGGCGCGGTACGCGACTCGGGCTGCGGCACTATCAACACAGTACAACGCGGAGCAGCACGTTGACGCGCTGCTCCGCGCATACGATGCTACGGCGCAATCGCGTCCCGTTCCGCCGGCTAAAGCCGCCGGTCAGTGTGAAAATAATGGCTAAGACTAACGCCATAACGAAATCTTGTTGTGCGAGTGAGTGACCTTGCCTAATTTTTCAGAGAAAGAATTGCGTCTTGGCATCGATTTGGGCGGCACGAAGATTGAAGCTGCCGTGCTTGATGAGACTTTGACAGAGCGATTTCGGCGGCGCGTTCCAACGCCGCAAGGCGATTATGATGCGACATTGCGCGCGATTGCAGAACTCGTCGAACACGCGCAGCGCGCCACGGCTCGCGCGAAAAGCATCGGCATTGGAACGCCGGGTGCGCTCACACGCGAAGGCCGCATCAAGAACGCAAACAGCACCGTGCTCAACGGACGCGCGCTGAAATCGGACCTCGAACAGGTGCTCGGCCGCGAGATCCGGATGGAAAACGATGCGAACTGTTTGATCCGGTCGGAGACGATCGATGGAGCGGCGATGGGCAGCGCCGTGAGTTTCGGTGTGATTCTCGGAACGGGCGTCGGCGGCGCAATAGCGATTGGAACGCACGCGCTCGCCGGCGCGAACGCGATTGCGGGCGAGTGGGGACACAACGCGCTGCCATGGCCGCAAGACGGCGAATATCCAGGCGCGCGGTGCTACTGCGCAAAGACCGGCTGCATCGAAACGCTGCTGAGCGGTCCCGCGCTGCACCGGTTACGCGAATCTCACGGTGAAGCGGCGCTCGACATCTACACCGGCCGTCTCGCGCGCGGACTGGCCTCCATCGTCAACGTTCTGGATCCGCAGACGATTGTTTTAGGCGGCGGCGTCTCCAACATCGATCGTCTCTACGAAGATGTGCCCTCAAAGATGCTGCCGTTCGTCTTCAGCGATACGCTCGAGACGCGAATCGTGCGTGCAAAACACGGCGACTCCAGCGGCGTGCGGGGAGCGGCGCTGCTGTGGGAATAAGATTTTCCGACATGGCATCGGAAACGAAAACCTTCACGCGCGTTGCCCGGTCGCAGCTAGATACGCTTCGCGAACGCATCGCGGCATTTGTACGGTTGCCGGACGGCGATAGCGGCGCTATCGATGCTGCCGGGATGAAGGGCAGCTTCGCCTACGACGAACCGTCGCAGACGCTTAGCATCACCGTCGATGAAGTGCCGTTCTTCATCCCTCGACCGACGATTTGGTCGACTATCGAACGTGCGCTCGGGCGTTAGCGGCAAGGCTCACCGCGATATCTGCTGCAACCGCCGCATTGTTCTTGATCAGTTCGATATTCGTGCGCAGCGTTCGGCCGCCTGTCATGCGATATAAGCGATCGAGCAGCCACGGCGTCACCGCCTTGCCGCGAATGCCAACATCATCGGCCTGCGCGATGGCGCTTTCGATGAGCGATTCGAGTTCTTCGCGACGAATTTGCGCATCTGCCGGTGCCGGCACAACGAACAACGTTCCGCCGCCGATGGCAAGATCGCGCTTTATTTGAAGATAGTGCGCCGCATCGTGCGCGTTTGCGAGCGTCATGGTCACCGGCAGACCGCTCCCGGCGCTCCAAAATGCGGGAAACTCAGCGGTTCCAATACCGATGACGGGAACACCGCGCGTTTCCAAAACCTCCAGCGTTTTCGACAGATCGAGTAGGGCCTTAGCGCCCGCGCAGACGACGCTTGCGCCGGTGCGCGCAAGTTCGTCGATGTCTGCGGAGATGTCCATCGTCACATGCGCTCCGCGGTGCACGCCGCCAATGCCGCCGGTTGCAAAGATGTCGATGTCCACTATGTTCGCACAGATCATCGTTGCCGCAACCGTCGTCGCACCGGTGCTGCGTGAGGCAATGGCGAACGCGAGATCGGCTCGGCTAAGTTTGAGCACGCCGGATCCGGAGGCGAGCTGCTCCAGCTGCGCCCGTGTGACGCCTATACGGATGCGTCCTTCGATGACAGCGATCGTTGCCGGTACCGCGCCCCGCGCGCGCACGATACTTTCGACTTCGAGCGCCGTTTCGATGTTCCGCGGGTACGGCATACCGTGCGAGACGATTGTCGTCTCTAAAGCAACAACAGGCCCGTGCGTTGCGATCGCGTCACGGACTTCCGGCGCAATCTCTAGATAACCGTGCACGCCTGTCCAAACGCCGTCTGTGCAAATCCAAGAGTGACAATGACAGCGTACCGCCGCGCACGACGACACATGCGCCGCTGGCGCAGAACACGTTCAAATCTGTGCCGTTTCGGCGAGCGCCTGCGCGCGCGTCATGGCCCTTCCCGCGCGAGTGCAACGATCGAATTCTTCCTGGTCGAGCGCGCTGCGCAGGCGTTCGAGCAGTTGGTCTTGGAGCTGCTGCATGCGTTTTTGCTGGCGAGCGCCCGAAGAGAACAGCATGTCCGCATACGCAACGCACCGTGCTGCCGCTTCCAAACGTCCCGTGCGCTCGGCGAGCAACGCGTACAGCAAAAACGTGTTTGCGATCGCATATTCGTGCGCATAGAGTTCGAGTAATTGCACGGACTTCTGGAGCGCAACGCGCGCAGCCGTAAAATCACCGCGGAACAGTTCGAATAGGCCTAAGTTCATCATTTGGAAGCCGACGTTCCAGGGCTGCCCTGAATGTTCCAGCAGTGTGATCGCTGCACGGATCGTGTTGCGCGCTTCTTCGTAGTCTCCGCTCCAGAACGCGCACACCGCCAAACGTCCAAGCACGATGCCCGAGCGATCGTCATCGCCGCTTTGGCGCAGCAATTCGTGGGCTTCGAGCAGGGCCTCGCGTTCTTTGGCGGCATCGACGATGCCGGCGTAGCAGTCGGCGAGCGTTCGCAGCAGCAACGCGGCCAGACGTTTATCGCCGATTCGTTTGGCGGCAAAGATACCGTTGCGCATGGGCGTTTCCAAATCCGGATCGACGGTGGCTTCTAAATACCGCTGCGCCGTTGCCAAACGTTCGAGCGCGTGCGCCGCGCCGACGCCGTCGCCAACCTCGCGGTAAAACCGCATCGCTTTTTCCGCTGCATCGCGCGCGCGGCGAAGGTCGCGCGTGCCATACAAGTCCGCGGCGGCGAGCGCAATGGCAGCTGAAAGCGAATCCGGAATGTCCGGCTGTGACATCGCTTGTTGGAAGAGCGGCAGCAACTCGAGAAAATCAACGGTGCCGCGCTCGTGAAACCAGTGACGCAGAGACTCCAGCAGCGTTTCGGCTTGCAGATAATGCGAGTGGTGTTCCACGGCGAAGCGGATCGCGGCGATGTAGTTGTCGCGGTCAAACATCTGCGTGGAAAGCCACGCAGTCATCGGGAGATGTTCCAGAAGCTGCGCGCGCTCGGCCGCGATGCCGGCGTAGTGTTCGCACAAGGCGGCAAGGACCGCATCTTCGTCGCCGCTCACACGCAAGAAGCGGCGCGCATACATATGTGTTACCTGGAGGAAGCGAAAACGCGCCGGCCCAGCGTCGTCGGCGCGGTGCACGAGCGATTTTGAAAGCAACTCTTCGAGCAGGTGCGGCGGCTCGCCGGTCACGGGTTCAACGGCATCTGCCGTCCACGACGACGGGAAGGCGCCCAAACGCCGGAACAGCCGGCGTTCGGGATCGCTGAGCATCGCATAGCTCCAGTCGATGAGCGCTTCCAGCGTTTGCTGGCGCGCCGGCAGCGCATCGCTTGTACTTCGCAGCGCTGAAAGCGAGGTTTCCAGGCTGCGCTCTAGATCTTCGGCGGACATCACCGATAAGCGCGCGGCGGCAAGTTCGATTGCTAGCGGTAATCCGTCGAGCTTGCGTACGATGCGTTCGACAATCGCGTGCGTCTGCGGCTTGAGCGCCACGCCGGTTTGCGCGGCACGATCGAAAAAGAGTTGGAGTGCGTGCTTCTCGTCCAGCGTCGGCAACCGGTACACGCGCTCACCGCTCACTGCAAGCGGTTCGCGAGACGTCGAGAGAATCTTCACTTCCGGCGCATCGCGCATGATCGCGTTGACAAACTCACGGCATTCCGGTAACAGCTGCTCGCAATTGTCGAGCACGATCAGCATACGCCGGTCCATGATGCGCCGCGCGAAATGCGCCGGATCCGGCGTGTTGACCGATCCCAGCTTCGCGGCCGCAGCGACGGCGGCAAGCAACACCTCCATGTGCGTAACAGCCGTCAGGTCTATGAACCAAACGCCGTCGTTGAAGGCGCTTACCATTTCGCGCGCGGCTTCGATCGCCAGACGCGTCTTGCCGGTTCCGCCCGGACCGAGCAGCGTGACTGCGCGCTCGGTTTGCATCAGTTCGGTGACGCGAATGACATCTTCTGCGCGGCCGATAAACGACGTGCGCATTTGCGGAACGTTGTTGGCGCCCGAACTCCGCTTCATTGCGCCGCGCGCAGACGATTCGTACGCGGGCGCGCAAACGCGGTTGCGGCCGAGCTCTTTACAGCGGAGCACCCACTGTAGCGCTCGCTCGAGCAGCTGTTCGGACGACGTTTTGCGATCGGGCTGCCCGCCCGAAACGCCGCCGCTGACCGTCACACGCCCTAGCGTCGATCGTTCGTGCGGAATCGCAAGCGAGAAGACGGCTTCGCGCATGCGTTCGGCGACGATGACGGCACCGCTGACATCGGTGAACGGCAAGATTGCAGCAAACTGCTCACCGCAAAAACGCGCAAATACATCGCCCGGACGTCCGGCGCACTGTGCTGCGGCGCGCGCGATCTGACGCAACACCGTATCGCCGGCGACGTGACCGTACGCCTCGTTGAATGCGCGGAAATGATCGACGTCGAGAACGACAATGCTCAGCGGCGCGTTTGCGCGCTGGCAACGTTTGAGCTCTTTTTCGAGTGCTTCGTCAAACGCTTCACGCCCGGACAGTCCGGTAAGACCGTCGACCGCAGCCGCTGCAAGCGTTACGCCCGTCCGGCGCTCATCCTGAATGAGCGCGCCCAAATAGACTGCGCATGTTTGGATCGCTTGACGATCTTCCTCACTCAGCGGCTTCTCGAGCGTTGCCACGCTGAGCACACCGAGGACTTGACCGCCAAAGACAACGGGAACGCGGACAGCGCTATCCCCAAACGACGAGGCATCGCCGCGCAAAAATTCGATGCTCAGGCCATCACCGGTAAGTGTGGAGATCGATAACGCATCCGCGCCGATCGTTTCGGCGACCACTTGCCCGAATTGCGCGAACACTTCGCGGGGCGGGAGATTTGCAGAAAGCAGCATCGCCGCGCGTCGAACAAGTTCGCGGCGGCGCGTGTCGTCGCCGCGTGCTACGGCCGACGCTCGCTCCATGTACGTTGTGTTCCACCTCGCAACTTCGGCGTCCCGCGCAGCTCGAGCAGTTCCAACGTTATGACTTCGTTATGTCCGCGGTGCAGCCAGCATCCCGGAATGTAAAGATCCCGCTGCGGCCCTTCTTCCCAATAGCGTCCGGCGCAGCGGCCATTCACCCACACGACGCCTTTGCGCAGTGCGCTCACGTCCAAAAACGTGTCACCCGGTTCCGGCACGTTGAACGATCCGGTGTAGAAGCATGGCGGTTGCGGCGCGCTGCGCGGCTGCGAGAACTGCGGCGCGTTCGGACCGATGTGCCACATGGCCCAGTTGCGCAACACGTGCGCGCCAATGCGAACGTCGCCCAGAATGCCTTTACGTTCGTGCGGAAAGGCCGGTCCGTAATTGATTCGGCCGCCGTTTTCGACAAGAATCTCTATGCTCGCGCCGGGTTCGATCTCCAAAAACACCGGCGCGCTCGCGAAGCGGCGGTCTTGGACGGCCAGCGTTCTACCATTGACGCGCACGAGTGCGTAATCGCGTGCATGTAAGTGCAAGTTGCCTACGCACCGCTGCTGCGCGATTGTATGATAGACGACAAATCCGCGTGAGCCGCCCAGATCTTCCATTGTCAGCGGCGCCTGCGCATGAACGGCGTCGCGCAGCGCAGCATCGATGGGCCATGACGGCGCGAGCTCGAACGGATCGATGGTAACGGCGCGTAGCGGCTCCGGCGGCGCTGCGAGACGGCGCTGCGTGTAATGCGCGATGCAGTCGCGAAAACGAAAATATTTCGCTCGTGCGACTCCGCGTTCGTCCAACGCGGCTTCGTAATCGTAACTTGTGACGGTGGGCTGATAGGGATGCGGATCGAACGCGTTCGCGCCGTTCCAGAGCGCGAAATTCGTGCCGCCGTGAAACATGTAGATATTGAACGAGACGCCGGTGCGCAGCATCCATTCGAGATCGCGCACTTGCAGGTCGTCGTCCAGTTGAGCGTGCGGCTCACCCCAATGATCGAACCAGCCGGCCCAGTATTCACCACACAGTAAGGGTTGCTGCGGCCGCAGCTCTGCAAGCGTAACGAATTGCGAGCCGGCATCGCCGGGAGCGAACGTAACCGCCGCACAAACACCGTCCAGTGCACCCGCGTGAAGATCGCCTGGTTGATCGATCGTGTACACCGGCAGGTCGCCGAATCCGGATTGTACGAGCACCGCACACAGCTCGCGCAGGTATGCTGCGTCACTCGCAAACGCACCGTACTCGTTCTCGAGCTGCACGGCAATAATGGGTCCGCCGTTACGCGCATGAAACGGTTGTAATTCGTCCCCCAACCGCGCGAGCCACGATCGCACCGGATCCATGAATTTCGGATCCAACGATCGCACGTGCGCGCCGTCTCGCAGTAGCCATGCCGGCAACCCACCGAAATCCCACTCGGCACACACGTACGGACCGGGCCGCAAAATAACGTGCAGACCAAGCTCGTGCGCGATGCGGATGAACGACGCGATATCGGCCTGCGCGTCAAACCGGTACTCGCCGCGCCGTTCTTCGTGCACGTTCCAAAACACGTAAGTTGAAACGGCATTGAGTCCCATTGCACGCGCCATCTCCAAACGATGCCGCCAATACTCGGGCGGAATGCGCGGATAATGCAGCTCCCCGCAGATCAGCTGCTGGGAGAGCGTCATGCTCTTCGCAGTTGCTCCGCGGCAAATTCGGGCGTGATGTCGCGCTGCGGCTGGGCCAGCATTTCGTATCCGACCATGTATTTGCGAATGCTTGCCGAACGAAGCAGTGGCGGATAGTAATGCGCGTGAAGATGGCGATCTTGGTGCCAGCCCATGCTATACGGGAACGGCACGCCGAAAAGCGCATCATATTTTTTCGTCAACGCTTGCATCACCGCTGCGAGCGCACCGCGCTGTTCGGCGTTCGTTTCGTGCAGCGCCGCCACGTGTCCGCGCAGAATGACCATCGCTTCAAACGGCCACACCGCCCAAAACGGCACCACCGCGCACGCCAGTTCATTTCTCGCAACAACACGTTCGCCTCGCGCTATCTCTTCCTCACCGTACGCGCACAACAAACATTCGCCGCCGTGGCTGCGCGCATAGCCCTCGAAGCCCTGACGTTCGGCAAGGATTTCGTTCGGCTGGTGCGCCGTCGCCCAGATCTGACTGTGCGGATGCGGATTGCTCGCGCCCATCGCAGCGCCGCGGTTCTCGAAGATCGTCACGCTTTTGAATCCCTCGGCTTGCAGCTGCTGCGAGGCATCTGCCCACGTATCGATCACAGCGTGGATCTCATCCCGCTGCATGGTCGCGATGTCCAGATCGTGCCGCGGCGAAAAACACACCACTTTGCACCGCCCGCGCTCTTGCGCAGCAATAAATAGTCCGCGTTCGTCAAACGATGCCTCGCCGGCGTCAGACTCGAGCGCCGGAAAATCATTCTCGAAAACAAACGTGTGCGTGTACTGCGGATTACGCTCCCCGTTCGCGCGCGCGTTGCCCGGGCACAAATAGCACGACGGATCGTACTGCGGACGACGAGGTTGCGCCGCGGCCGCGGCTTCACCTTGCCAAGGCCGTGACAGGCGTTGCGGCGATACGAGCACCCATTTTGCCGCGAGTGGATTGTAGCGCCGGTGCGAATGCGCCGCGAAATCAAACACCGGAAATCGTTGCGCCGTCAGCCGGTGTGCCGTCGTACACCTGCGCCGAGAGGCCGGTTTGCTGAAAGTAACGCGTGGTGAGTTCGCGAGCAAATGCTTGCGCGTGCGAGCGATGGACGAGATTGACGGTGCAGCCACCGAACCCGCCGCCCGTCATGCGCGCACCGGATGCGCCGAGCCCCCGCGCAATTTCGACCAGAATATCGAGTTCTTCGCAGCTCACTTCGAAATCGTCGCGCAGACTGGCGTGGGATGCATACATCAGGGCGCCAAATTGCGCGAGGTCGTCTTGCTGGAGCGCGTCGACAGCTCCGAGCACGCGCTCGTTTTCGGTAATGACATGGTAGGCGCGGCGCTGCAAGAGCGGCGGCAAGTCGCGCAGGCGCTCGATACGCGCATCGCGCAGCTGCGGCACACCAAGCAAACGCGCCGCTTCCTCGCACTCTGCGCGGCGTTGATTGTACGCTCCGCTATCCAGCGCATGCTGTTTCATGCTGTTGCAAATGACGATTGACGCCTGCGGCGGCAACGGGACATGCTGCCAGATCATTCGGCCGATATCGATGAGCAGTGCGTGGTCCTTTCGCGCAAACAGCACGGCCAACTGATCCATGAGGCCGCTTCGTGCTCCCGTATACTCGTTTTCGGCGCGTTGCGCCAGTCTGGCCAGATCGAGCGTATGGACGGTGTGGCCGCTCGCGTGGAGCACCGCAAGCGCGAGCGCTATTTCAAATGAGGCCGACGAGCTCAGCCCGGCGCCAAAAGGCAGATCCGACTCGACGGTTATCGTGCCGGCCGGAAGCGAACCGGTAATCGACGCGACTTCGATCAGCACGCCGCGCGCATAGTTTAGCCAGCCATCCGATGGAAACGCTCGCGGCGTATCCACTGCAACCGACGCCGATCCGAACGGTGTAAAAATCGTGAGCGTGTGAACGGACGCCGAGTCGGGCGGCGCATACACGGCAGTCGTACCGCGCGTAATCGCGCACGGAAGAACGAACCCGCCGTTGTAATCGGTGTGTTCACCGATCAGGTTGACGCGCCCGGGTGCGCGCGCTTGCGCGCGCCTCACACTTGCACGAACGAATGCTGTACTATCTGGAGATCGGATCGATCCACAACGAACACTTCGAAGTAACGTCCTTGAGGACCGCTGAGGTCTACGCCCAGACGAAGGCCCACGCTGTCCGGCTGCACGTATTTGATGTGAATGTCGGTCCATGCCGAGACGATGCGCTTCTCGGGCGCATCCGGTATCTCACCGGCGATCACGCGCTCCAAGTAGCCGGTAACCGCCGATCGCGCAAGATCTGCTTTGGCCAGATGCGCGGCAGGCGGCGGACGGCGACGGTGCATGCGCCGCGCGATTCGTTTCGGGCGATGTTTGACGATGTGTTTCACAATGTGTCTGTACGCGGCTGGAGCCGGATGGCGCACCACAACCGGCGCCTGAACGTGCGGCGTGACCGGCATCACCCGCGTAGCGGTGGCAACGTAAACTTTGCGAACGTTTTTCTTATGGCGAAGATGATGTTTTGCCAGTGGCGCAGGTCGCGCGTGCGCAATCGTGGTGGGTGCAACCATTGCCGAATTGTCGTCGCTGACCATCACTTGCTGTTTGAGGTACTGTGCTATTAGCGGCGTTACAGCGAACGCGACAATGGCTAATGTGAGCGCGGTGGCCTTGAGCGCTCTCCCGGACTTCCCCACTCTGCTACCCTACATGTTTGCGCGATAGAAACTACAGATACACGGGTTGTGCGTCGATGGGGCTTTCGCCCCATCGGCGCTATGCAAGAGATAACTTACGGTCGAGTTGTCGTGTCGTAGGTGTCGACGACCGTGCTGCTGCGTCGTCCGCCCATGCCGAACAAGCCGAGCAAACCAACAAGGCCGATGAGGCCCCACCACCCGTTTCCGCCACCACCGGTCGTTGTCGAACCTGTCGTCGTTGTGGTAGTGGTTGCCGGTGAAGACGCAGGCGAAGCCGCAGTCGTTGCGGCCGGGCTTGCCGCTGCGGCAGCCGGGCTCGACGATTGCGCGTAAACCGCCGTCGGCGAGAGAATCAGCGCCAGCGCGAAAGCGGCGGAGATCGCCCCTTTGCCGAACACAGATTTCATAACGATTTCCTCCAAGATATGAATGCGTTTGGCATGTCTTACCCGGCTGACTTCGAACAGCAACGGGCGCAGCGGCTGCTTGCTTCAGGGGGAGTACATCAATAATGCACGCGACGGCACTTTTCACAAACGCGAGCGCATCCGTCATCGACATGGGCGACGGCGTCGCGTGCCTGGAGTTTCACTCGAAGGGCAACACGCTCGACGCCGGGACGCTGCAAGCTGCCGAATTTGCATTCGCGTCACTGCCCGCAGCGTATGCCGGTCTTGTCGTTGGAAACCACGGCACGCACTTTTCATTCGGGGCAAATCTGCAGTGGCTGCTCTCTTTGCTCGATGAGATCGGCGGGGATCGCGAGCGGTTTCATGCCGTGGCCAAGCGGTTTCAACGCGTCACGACGGGTATGCGCACCGTACCGTTTCCTACCGTTTCTGCGCCGTTCGGGTTGACGATCGGCGGCGCACTGGAGCTTACGATGTATTGCGATGCCGTGCAAGCACACACGAGCATGCGCGCAAATCTGCCGGAGGTTGCGGTCGGCATCCTGCCCGATCTGGGCGGGACGAGCGAATTGTACGCGCGGTGCTTGGACGACTTCGGCACGGGCAACGAATTTGAGGCGCTGCGCGATGCGTTTCGTATTATTACGCGCATGCGCGGATCCAGCGACGCTGCATCGGCACGGCCGCTGCACTTCTTACGCGCCGGCGATCGCATCAGCGACGACCGTGAACGTTTGCTCGACGATGCGAAGGCGCGCGTGCTCGAGCTTGCGCAGAATTACCAACCACCCACGCACCGCCGCGACATCCTCGTGCTGGGCGACGACGCGTACGCCGCGCTGGATGAAGAAATCGGAGCCGCCATTCGCGCCGGTGCTGCGAGCGAATATGACGCGACCATTGCGCGCGCGATTGCACGCATCATCACCGGCGGCCCGGGATCGTGCCGGACCGTCGTTCACGAACAGCTGCTGGATCTCGAGACCCAGTATTTCGAGACGCTGGTTTTCGATCCACGCACTCGCGCGCGCATGGAGTACATGCTCGCGCACGGCACGCCGCTACGGAATTAATCCGTAGCGGGCGCGAACGCGTATCCTGCGATTTTATTCGTCTTATCGACCGTCATGATCACGGCAAGGACCATTCCGCCGGAAAACATGACGCGATAGCGGTAGGCCGTCAAATTACCTACGGATGTTTTGCCTTTGAACACCCACGTCGTGGGCTCGCCCAGCGAACTCAGCTGCGTTTTCGTCATTGAAAGCAGCGCCGGGGTGAACGCCTTGTTGGCCTGCTCCGTGAACTGCGAACGATCCGGCTTCTCGCTCATTAATTGCGCGTAGATCGCTTTGATGCGCGCCGTCACCGCAAAATCTTCGCCTTCCGCCGGTTTCGCCGTGGCCGCTGCGAGATCGGGATGAAGCGAATCGAAGGTCCGTTCCGCAAGCCTGTCGGCTACGTGCCCCGCACTCGCGAGTACAATCACGGTTTGACCAACAGCCGGATACACTTGATTGCTGGCGTTGAATCCCATTGTTCCGCCGTTGTGCCATACTCGCGCCTGACCGTCGTACGCGTCAAGGAGCCAACCAAAGCCGTAATACGTCTTGCCGATCGCAGGGACCGGTCCAGCCGACGTTATGAGCGCAACGTCTTGCGCCGGCACAATCCGGTTGCCGAAAAACGCCGCATCCCACTTCGCCAGATCGCCGGCTGTCGATACGATCGCGCCGGCGCCTTGCGCCCAGCCGTTGAAATCGCCCGTTGGAATGTACCGGCCTTTTTCAAAGACGTACCCCGTTGCCATATCGGGGATCTTCGTCTCGTCTTTCATGAAGGCGGATTCGGTCATGCCGGCCTTCGAGAAAATGTTCTGCGCGATATATTGTTCCCACGGCATCTTCCCGACGCTCGCAACGATTTCACCGAGCAAGAAATAATTCGAGTTGCTGTACTCCCATTTCGTGCCGGGCGTGAAATCGAGCGGCTTGCCTTTGATTAGGTCAAGGACGCCTGCAAGACTGCCTGGTTGCGTCATGGCGTAGCGCCCGTTCACAACTTTGATCATCGCGTTAAATGCTTTGACCGACGTGAAATTCGGAATCCCGCTGATCTGAAACAGCATTTGGCGCAGCGTTACGTCTTTTGCACGCGCGTACTGGGGGAAATATTTGCCGAGCTTATCGTCGAGTGAAAGTTTTCCGGCGTCACGCAGTTGGAGAATCGCGGCGGCGGTGAACTGCTTGGTGATCGAACCGATCTCGAAGCGTGTATGCTCGTCGACGGGCTGCCCGGTGGCCAGATTCCTTACGCCGTACGAGGTGTTGCTGGCAACTTTACCGTCTTGAATCACCAGCACTTGCATGCCGGGCACGTGCCCGGATTTCATCAGCGAGGCATAATTTGGCGTGGCAATGCCCAAAAGCAGCGCGCCCAGTAAAGCGTGTATCATACGGGCGTATACATTCGCACCGGGCACGATGTTTCAGTTTTTGGCACCCTTAGCTCGTCGAGGGGCCTACGCTACTTCGAACAGGCCTGCTGCGCCCATGCCGCCGCCGATGCACATGGTGACGACAACGTGCTTTGCCCCGCGCTTTTTGCCTTCGATCAACGCGTGCATCACCATGCGTGCTCCTGAGAGTCCATATGGATGACCGACTGAAATGGCACCGCCGCTCACGTTGAAGCGATCGTTCGGAATGCCGAGCATGTCGCGGATGTAGACCGTCTGCACGGCGAACGCTTCGTTCAGTTCCCACAGGCCGATGTCATCGATCGTGAGATTGTGCATCTTGAGCAGCTTCGGAATCGCATACACCGGTGCAATGCCCATCTCGCCCGGAGCGTTTCCCGTCACCACCATGCCGCGATAAAATCCGAGCGGCTGCAGGCCGCGCTCCCGAGCGAGATCCGACTCCATCACGACAACCGCGCCGGCGCCGTCCGACAATTGCGAGGAATTGCCGGCCGTAATGGTGCTTTGCGGATCGAGCACGCCTTTAAGCTTTAGCAGCCCGCCGAGCGTCGTATCGGGACGGTTCCCTTCGTCTTTAGTGAGTTTCACGTGCTCTTCACGAACCGTACCGGTTTCTTTGTCTTCGATGAACTTCCACGTTTCCAGCGGAACGATCTCTTGATCGAATGCACCGTTGGCCTGTGCTGCCGCCGTACGCTGCTGGCTTTGGAGCGCGTATTCGTCTTGACGTTCGCGCGACACTTTGTATTTTTTCGCGACGAAATCGGCCGTTTGGAGCATCGGCATGTACACATCCGGCTCGTGACGTAGCATCCAGTCCTCGGTAAACTCATGGATGTTCATAGCGTTTTGCACGAGGCTGATCGATTCGGCGCCACCCGCGACGACAACGTTCGCACCGTCCACGATAACCCGCTGCGCCGCAACCGAAATGGCTTGCAATCCCGACGCGCAGTAGCGGTTGATCGTTGTGCCGGGCACCGTTTCGGGTAATCCCGCTCGAAGCGCAGCAACGCGGCCCAGGTTGTTGCCGGTCGCGCCCTCAGGCAAGCCGACACCGAGCACCACATCGTCGATCTCTGCGGGGTCGACTTTAGCGCGTTCCACCGCCGCTTTCACGACGTGACCGGCCAGCGTTCCCCCATGCGTTTGATTGAACGCACCGCGAAACGCTTTTCCGATCGGCGTGCGGGCAGCAGATACAATTGCGGCTTCACGCATTGATAAGTTCTCCTTTGGAAGTGTCATGGTGATCCGTGTCACCCTGAGCCTGTCGAAGGCCGGCTGAGCCTGCCGAAGCCTCGTACACATCTTTGTAGCCAATCTCGTGTCCATACCACATCGGGCCGCCGTGATGCGGCGGGAACCCGTAGCCGTAGATGTACACGATGTCGATGTCGCCCGGACGCAGAGCGACTTTCTTCTCCAGCAGTTCGGCGCCGGCGTCGATCAGCGCATGCGTCAAGCGGCGCACGATCTCATCGTCGCTCACGTGCGGATTTTGCGCGATGCCCGCTTCTGCGGCAACTTGCGCAAAGAGAGACTCGACTTCCTCATCACGAATCGGTTCGCGCCCATTGCCGGCCTTTGGATCGTATTTGTAGAAGCCTTTGCCGGTTTTCTGACCCAGGCGTTTTTGCTCGTACATGCGATCGACGATTTTCGTACGCCCCGCGCCCATATCGGGACGCGCTTGCTGTATGTGCCAGAACACGTCCACACCTGAAAGATCGAACATCGCGAAGGGACCCATCGCAAAGCCGAAGTTCTGCATCGCCGCATCGATGCGGTATGGCGGCACGCCTTCTTCTGCCAAACCGACCGCTTCGCGCGCATAGTCGAACAGCATCCGGTTGCCGATGAACCCGAACGCGTTCGCCGAAAGCACTGCGACTTTTCGTAGCGTTTTGCCAAGTTTGAACGCCGTTGCCAACGTTTGCGCCGACGTGTCTTTGCCGCGCACAATTTCGAGCAGCTTCATAATATTCGCCGGTGCGAAGAAGTGCAGCCCTACGAATTTGTCCGGACGGTTCGTGACCGCCGCCATTTCATCGATGTCCAGCGTCGACGTGTTTGAAGCAAGAATGCCTTCAGGCTTTACGATGGAATCGAGTTTGCGCACGACGTCCTTCTTGACGTCCATGTTCTCAAACACCGCTTCGATAACGACGTCGCAGTTCGCAAGCTCGTTGTAGTCGTCGGTGAAGACAATCGACTGTCCACGTTTCCACGCTTCTTCTTGCGTGAGGCGCCCGCGCTGCACCTGATGCATGAACATACCGAATACCATCTGGCGCGCTTTTTCGGTTTGCTCGCTGCTCGGCTCGATGACGGTCACCGGGATGCCGGCGTTTGCAAAGGTGATTGCAATACCGGTGCCCATGGTACCACCACCGACCACGCCTGCGGTTTTGATATCGAGCGGTTTTGCCTCTGCGCCGGGAACTTTGCTCAGCTCGCGCTCGGCGAAGAAAATATGCCGCAATGCGAGCGAGGGCTGCGAGCGCACGAGTTCTTCGAACAAGCGCGCTTCGCGCGCAAGACCGCGCGGGAACGGCAGCTCGAACGCAGTGGCGACGGCGTCCACGAGTTTGTGCGCGGCGAATCCGCCGTTCTCTTCCGGCGGGCACATCTTGTGCGCTTGCGCGATGACGAAGGGCACGGCGTTTGCAGGCAAACCCGCAAGCGTGACGGTCATCGCCGAGACACGGCGCTTGGATTTATCGGCAAAGGCTTTTGCCGCTTCGAGAACGTCCGCGGTGACCTCATCGACAAGGCGTTTCTTCTTTGCATCTTCTGCCGAAACGGTCTGGCCTTTGAGCATCATCTGGAGCGCATCTTGCGCACCGATCAGGCGCGGCAAACGTTGCGTCCCGCCCGCGCCCGGCAGCAACCCCAGTTTGATCTCAGGCAGCCCGAGTTTCGATGCCGGCGTCGCGACGCGATAGTCGCACGCGAGCGCGAGTTCGAGTCCACCGCCCATGCACGTGCCGTCGATCGCGGCAACAAAGATCTTGTTGCTCTTCTCGATCGCCGCGATGACGTCGCGCACCGTCTTGGTGTCAGGCGAAGGTTCGGCCAGGAAATCGTTGATGTCCGCACCGCCGCTGAAAAGTCCGTTCGCGCCGGTGATAATCACCGCGGATACTTTCGCGTCGTTCTCGATCCCGGCGAACTCTTCCAGTAACTTCGCCGAATAGGCGAACGACAGCGCGTTGACCGGCGGATTGTCGAGCGTGATGATCTTGAGCATTACGCCGGTACCGCTGCTTTCCGGTCGAGATCGTACTGTTCTTCAGTAAGCGTCATCACCTCGCCGCTGCCGTCGATGATCTGCCGCTTCAGGTACGCGGCTTGCGTGAGCACGTGCGTCGCGTAGAACTTCGCCGTTGCGATCTTCGCCTTGTAGAACTCATCCGTCTCACCCGCCGACAGTTTCTCCGCCGCAACTTTCGCCGCACGCGCCATCTGCCAGCCGCCTGCGGTGATGCCCCAGAGTTTGAGATACGGAACGCTGCATGCGACCGCTTTGCGCAGATCGCCCATTGCGCTCATGCCGATGAACTGCGAGGTTTCGCCAAGCGCTCCAATGGCTTTGTTGAGTTGCTCGACGATGCTCTCGAGCTCTTCGCCCTCGCACGCCGCCGCATCCGTTTGCATCTGTTTGATCACACGCGTCGCGGTTGCACCCATATCTTGGGCAAGTTTGCGTCCGACCAGATCCAGTGCTTGAATACCGGTCGTGCCTTCATAAATCGTCGTAATACGGACGTCGCGCAGCTGCTGCGCAATACCGGTCTCTTCGACGTAGCCGATGCCGCCGAAGACTTGCACCGCCGTGGAACACAAGTCGATCGCCGTCTCCGTGCACCAGCCCTTGACGACGGGAATCATAAGATCCACAAACGCCTTGTGCTCTTTGCGGACTTTTTCATCGGGATGCTTGTGCGAGAAGTCCAGCGAGGCTGCCGTAACATACGCAAGCGCGCGCATCGCTTCGTTTTGCGACTTCATCCACATGAGCATGCGGCGCACGTCGGGGTGCTCGATGATGCGCTTTGGTTCGGGCGAACGCGAGGCCACATCGCGGAACTGCACGCGTTCTTTTGCATATTGCAGTGCGCTTTGATACGCGCGATCCGCAAGACCCAGACCCTGAACGCCGACCGAGAATCGCGCCGCGTTCATCATGATGAACATGTATTTGAGGCCTTCATTGGCCTGACCGACCAGATAGCCGACGGCGCCGTTCTTCTCGCCCAGATTCATCGTGCACGTCGGGTTCCCGTTGATGCCCATCTTGTGCTCGATGCCGGCGCAAATCATATCGTTGCGCTCGCCGAGCGAACCATCGGCGTTCACCAAGAACTTCGGCACGATGAACAGCGAGATGCCCTTAGTGCCTTCAGGTGCATCGGGCAGACGCGCAAGCACCAAGTGTAC
>CAZERJ010000024.1:0-4885 GCA_964514445.1 uncultured bacterium
CAATTATCAACGGCGGACAAGCCGCCATCGTCACCATGGAAGCGGTAGTGAAAAAACCGGTCGTTACCGCCGATGATGCGATCGCGATCCGGCAAATGATGAACGTGTGCTTGTCACTCGATCACCGCGTCGTGGACGGCTACGTCGCCAGCGGATTCTTAGCCGATCTCAAAAAACGCCTGGAGGCAATGGGTCCCGCCGGCGTTCTGTAGGCGTGCGGCGGCGCTTCGAGCGGCTCAGCGTGACAATGGCTATCGTGCCGCGATATAAACGGTCGAGAAAACGTGAACCAAGTGGTTCATTGTAAGGACTAGAACCCAGAACGCGCCCATGCCGGCCAGCAGGCAGGCTGACTGCCTTTTCTCGCGGCGCACGGCTTTTTGGCGCAGTTGATCGTTCACGCCGAAGTTGTTCCCGAATCGTGCGCCGCCACGCAATGCATGCGGGAACAGGGCGTAGGGCAATGGCCCTACCCCACCCCTACCGCAGCATTGGGGTCGAGGCTTGCCCTACTAAGAAGTTCAGCGTAAAGACGAAGACCCAGAACACGAGCATACCGCCGAGCAGCATAAGCGACTCGGCACGTTCGCGTAGCCGCGCACTGCGGCGCATCGGTAGATCTTTGGGCAGCAAATCAAGCGTCGTAGGGCGAGACTGAGGGTGCTTCACGACGGTATTTTTCCCGGTTTGGCCCTAGTTGAAGCGGGCGTCGTAAAGTGCTGCGTCCGCTCGCTCGATGATCGTTTGAGCATTGTCCACGGGAAAACTTAGCGCAAAGCCCGCCCGAACGCTGACGCCTGTTTGCTTTATCGCCTGCAGAAGACGTTCTAAAATGACCCGTAGCGTTGAGTGATCGACGTCAACAAGAATCATGGCGCACTGGCTGGGTGCGAACCGCGCAGCGAAATCAACGAGGCGTACGTGCCGTGCAACCGTTGCGCCGACACTGCGCAATTTTTGCGCCGAATCTTCATGCACGTCTAAAATCACCAGCGCAAACGACGTTCGGCTGCGCGCGCTGCGCCGCAGCTCTAGCTCCAGGCGCTCGTCGAAGGCGCGCCGCGTGGGCAAGCCGGTGGCGGCGTCGATGCGCGCGAGCTCGTCGATCTCACGCGCCAATGCGAGTTTCTCACGCACGACTTCCGCAACGGCTTGCACGACCGCGAGAGATTCGGACCCGGTCTGCAAATTCGGATCGGAACGCATGAGCGTAAGTTTCTCGTCGAGTTCCTCGGGAGTGAGCGCCGCGAGCATCGCGCTGACGGCCGCAAGCAGCGAGGAGTTCATTAGGCGTAGACCTCGAAAATGGGCAAAGGTGCAGATTCGTAAGCACTTTCGATTCGAGGCGGCCCATGTTCTCCCTTACCATCTAGGCAAGTGCGCGCGCCCGCACGGCCATTCTTACCGCCTGGAGGTTGCCGTCCGCGGGCCGCTTCAGCCATCCGGGCCCGCTTCCGGTATGGTCGAAGACTTCGATACTATCGCGGGTGTGGTGCAGCGTGAGGTCATCGAGACGCTCGACCACATCTCACTCAACGACGTAATCGAAAATCCGACCTGCGAGCGCATCGTGAGCTGGATTTGGGAGCGCTTGGAGCAGTCGTTGCCCGGCCTGGACGAGCTGGTCTTATGGGAAACCGCGACGTCGTGTGCCATTCTGCGCCGCAGCGATTTTGTGCGATCATGATTCAAATTGCCGAAACGTTCTACAGCATTCAGGGTGAAGGCACATACACCGGTACGCCTGCGGTATTCGTGCGTTTGGCCGGCTGCAATCTATCGTGCGATTTTTGCGATACGGATTACTCGCTAAAAGAGCTGTTGACGATCGACCAAGTCGTCGCGCGCGTTCGTGAATTGGGCGGCGATTGTCCGATGGTTATTCTCACCGGCGGCGAGCCGCTCGCGCAAACGGAAACGATCGCGCTCATCGACGCACTGCGCAAAGACGGCCGCCGGGTTCACATCGAATCGAACGGAACGATCATGCACGAGTTGCCCGAAGACGTGTGGCTGACCGTCTCGCCGAAAGAGCGCGTAGATCCGCGCATGGCCGCTCGCGCAAACGAGGTAAAGCTGATCGTCGACGGCGCGGTTCCGGAACAGCATCTCGCACTCTTTCCGAAGCACAACTTGATCTTTCTCCAGCCTGAAGGTAACAAACCGGCAAATGTGCAGCTGGCGCTCGACTACGCAAAACACCATCCGGATCGTTTCCGCCTCTCGCTGCAAACGCACAAGTTCATCGGCGTGCAATAGATGATTTTGCTCGTCTGCGCCGTCGGAAAAGAACTGGGGGGGTTCCGGCCGCGTCCACATGTCGAAATGCTCGTTACCGGTGTCGGCGCGGTGGAAGCCGCCTCGCATGTCTCGCGCGCGCTCGCTCAAAGCCGTTACGAGTTAGTCGTCAACGCCGGTATCGCGGGCGCGTTTGAAGGCGCGGCGCAAATCGGCGAGGGCGTCGTCGTTTCCGATGAGAGCATGGAGATCGATATTGAAACCGGGATCCCGATCGCGTTGCCGTCCGGTTCGCGCGTTATCGATCGCGCGCAATCCGATCTCACAATCGTCGATAGGCTGGTTGAAGCCGGTTTTCACAGCGTGCGCGGCTTGACGGTCAATCGCGTGACGGCAACCGATGCGACGGCACAGCGGCTGGCCGCGCACGGCGCGGGAGTGGAAACAATGGAGGGCTTCGCCGTATTGCGCGCTGCCGAAATCGCGGGCGTTCCGGCCGTGGAGATTCGGGGAATATCGAATATCGTTTGCGATCGCGCGGCGTCCCGCTGGAATTTCGATGCGGGCATTGCGGGAGTAGAAAAGGTGTTGAACGCGTTGTTATCCCTGGTGCTTGCCAATGCATGATGCTGCGAAACCGATGAGCTTGGCATACTCGCCGTGTCCGAACGACACGTACATTTTTGCCCCATGGACCAACGGTCTGCTGCCGTCTGCGCCACCGGTGCGCGCGGTGCTTGAAGACGTGGAAAGTTTGAACGCGTCGGCGCTGAGCGCGTCGTACGAATTTACGAAAGTCAGCTACGGCGCAATCCCGCTGCTCACAGAAAATTACCGCATTCTGCGCGCCGGCGGTGCATTAGGCCGCGGTTGCGGTCCGTTGCTGATTACGCGACCCGGCAGCGGGAAAACGCTGGAGGACTTCGCCGAGAAAATCGTCGCGATTCCGGGCGAAATGACGACGGCTTTCATGCTGCTGCGCCTGGCGATGCCGCGCCGCCCGCAAACGATCATGTTCCGCTTCGACCGGATTGTGGACGCCGTAAAGCGAGGCGTTGCGGATGCCGGCTTGATCATTCACGAAACAAGATTCACGTATCAAGACCACGGTTTGGTCGAAGTCGCCGATTTGGGCGCGTGGTGGGAGTCGCAAACGAACCTGCCGATTCCGCTCGGTGCAATTCTGATCCGGGTCGATCTCGACGATACCATGGCGCAGCGCGCAAATGAGGCCATTCGCGAGAGCTTGCACTTCAGCCGCGAGCGCGAAGCAGAGATCATGCCGTACGTTCGCGAGCATGCAACGGAGATGAGCGAGGCCGTCATGCGCAAACACATCGACACCTACGTGACGGAGTTCACCGAGGACGTCGGCGATGAAGGTATCGCTGCCGTCCACGAACTTTTCCGCCGCGCGCACGAAGCGGGCATTATTCCGCAGCGCGACGGAGCCGCATTTGTTTAGCGCGCTTGCCGCGCCGGTACTCGCCGCGCTGCTGCCGGCAGCGCACGTCACCCTCGGAGATGAAGCCTTTCTCGCGTCGGCTTGGCGCGAGTTGCATGGACGGTGCGTAGGCGTCATAACGAATCAAACCGGCGTGACCTCGCGCATGGAAAATATCGTCGACGCGATCCGCGCGCACGGCAACATCTGCATTCGCGCTATTTATTCACCCGAGCATGGTTTGCGCGGAAATCGTCCCGCGGGCGCTTACGTTTCCTCGTACATCGACTCGCGCAGCGGATTGCCCGTATACAGCCTCTACGGACCGCAGCGTCATCCCACTGCGCAGATGCTGGCAGGCGTTGACGTATTGCTGTTCGATATCCAAGACGTCGGCGCGCGCCCATACACCTACGTCTCGACGATGGCCTACGCAATGCAAGGCGCGAAAGAATTTCACAAAGAGATCTGGATACTGGACCGCCCCAACCCGATTGGCGGCGAGATGGTCGAAGGTCCGGTGCTCGATCCAAAGTTCAAATCGTTTATCGGTCTGTATCCGATCGCGATGCGCCACGGCATGACCGTCGGCGAGCTGGCGCGCATGTTCAACGACCAGTTCGGCATCGGCGCGAATTTGCGCGTGATTACAATGCGCGGATGGCACCGGAGCATGCTGTGGCCCGACACCGGCTTGCAATGGGTGCAAACATCGCCCAACATTCCGGAATGGAGCACCACGGTTGTGTATCCGTGCACTGGTCTGATCGACTACGCCGGCTTGAACGCCGGAATCGGCACGACCAAGCCATTCAAATACGCCGGCGCCGGGGGAATGGACGCATTGGTGCTCGCCGCCGAGATGAATCGCCGCGATTTGCCCGGAGTGTACTTTCGTGCCGCATACTGGGCGCCGTTATTGGGCGAGCACGCGAATATCGAATACGGCGGCGTGGAACTCATGGTGTTTAACCCACGGACGTTTCAAGCGGTGCGCACGGCGCTGGATTTGCTCACCGCCGCGCGGCGTGTTTCGCCAACTTCGATCGCGATCAAAGCAAAAGAGCTCGCTACCGATTGGGGCACCGACACGCTTGCCGCAGACCTCGAGAGCGGCGAAAGTACGTCGCAAATTCTTGCTCAGTGGGAACCGGCGCGTCAGCGGTTCATCGAGATGCGCGCAAAATATTTGTTGTACGATTA
>CAZERJ010000024.1:4985-29062 GCA_964514445.1 uncultured bacterium
GGCTGCGTTTTGATGGTTTCCGGTCGCAGTCCAAACGGGCTCTGTTCGTAGACCTCTTTCTCGACGGACAACTGCGCCAAGAAGTCGTCGGGCAGATCGATGTCCAGCGTAAGCACACAGCCGTGAATCAAATCTTCATCGCACGAGAGGCGCAGGCCGCCGGCGCTCAGGTCGTTTGCCTTGGCAGTCCGGCGTCCGCGACGGCCTTCGAGCGCGTAGAGCACATCGAATTCGACCGGCATTCGAAACGCCGACCGCTTCTGGTTACTCGGCTGAACGGGTTTGATCCGCGCCGGTTCCGCTTTCTTTTTCTTAAAAAAGAACACGCGTGCGAGCCCTTAAAGGCGCAGCGTGCAGTTCCTTCTAAGTGTGTAGCGTGCTCATAGAACGCTTACAAGACGCCTTGGGGGCAGATGCGGTCAAGACGCAGCCGGAAGATTTGTCGGTCTTTTCGTTTGACGCGTACTCGCAAGGCCGCAAGCCGTCTGCCGTCGTGTTGCCGTCGTCCACGCGTGACGTTGCCGCAGCCGTAAAGATTGCAAACGATTGCGGTGAACCGATCGTCGCACGCGGCGCGGGAACAGGGTTGTGCGGCGGAGCGATCCCCGCGAAGGGCGGCGTCGTGTTCGCGTTCCCGCGCATGAACCGCGTGCTTGAAGTCGACGTACGAAACCGGCGCGCGCGCGTGCAGCCGGGCCTTATCAATCTGCAGCTCTCGAACCACGTTGCGGCCGACGGATTATTTTATGCACCGGATCCTTCATCGCAAAAGGCGTCGACCATCGGCGGGAACATCGGCACGAACGCCGGTGGCCCCCACTGTCTGTCGTACGGAACCACGGTCAATCACGTTCTGTCGCTCGAGGTGGTCGATTCGAACGGCGACGTCTTTACAACGTCGGTGGACGAATGCGGCTACGATTTAACGGGACTGCTCGTCGGCAGCGAAGGGACGCTCGGCATTGTGACCTCGGCTTGGGTGCGCCTGATGAAAGCGCCCGAAGCCGTGCGCGTATGGCTCGCCGCGTTCGACGACGTTGAAAGCGCATCCAATGCGGTGTCCGCGATTATTGGTGCGGGCATCGTTCCAACGGCGCTCGAGATGCTGGATCGTCTGGCGCTGGAAGCCGTTGAAGCGGCGTTTCACGCGGGTTACCCCACGGATGCCGGCGCGGTGCTGCTCGTGGAAGGTGCAGGCTTCGAGGACGATCTCGATGCGTATGAGAGTGAGATCGCGCGCATCGTGCGTGAATGCAACGCGCGCTCCTGGCGCTCGGCGCGATCGCAGGAAGAACGCGACGCGCTTTGGGCGGGCCGAAAAGGCGCGCTCGGCGCCGCCGGACTGATCGCGCCGAATTACTACATTCAAGACGTCGTCGTTCCGCGTACGAAATTACCTGACGCGCTGGCGGTGGTGAACCGCGTTTGCGAACAGCGCGACCTTCAGACGATGAACGTCTTTCATGCGGGCGACGGAAATCTTCATCCGCTGCTGATGTACGATCGCAGCGACAAGCGGCAAGTCGGCGCAGTGATCGATGCGGGCAACGAGATCTTACAGGCAGCGGTCGATCTCGGCGGCACGATCAGCGGCGAGCACGGCATCGGTTTTGAAAAACGCGATACGCTCTCGTTGATTTTTACGACGGAAGATCTTGCAACGATGGCGCGCGTGCGCGACGTGTTCGATCCGCACCGCATGCTCAATCCGGAGAAAATCTTTCCGGCAGGAATTGGATGCGCGGAACTGCCGAAATGACCGTGGCGGCCATTGCCGCAACGCTCAAAGAATGCACCGCAACGAACACGCCCGTGCGCGTTGTTGCGGGCGATACGCTCGCCGGCATGGGGTCGCGATCGAGCGCTCGTCAGATACTCGACGTGAGCGGTCTGAGGTCGCTTGTCACGCATGAGTATCACGACCTCACGTGCGCCGTGCAGGCCGGCATGACGCTCGATGCGATGGCTCGCGCGCTCGGCGAGCACGGACAGTTCGTTCCGCTCGATGCGCCGCTCGCCGCTCGCGCAACGGTTGGCGGAACGTACGCCGCCGGGTGGCTTGGTCCGCGACGGCATCTTTACGGCAAGCCGCGCGATCTGGCAATCGGCTCGCACGTCGTGCTTGCCGATGGAACGATTGCAAAATCCGGCGGCATGGTGGTAAAAAACGTCAGCGGCTACGACATGACCAAACTGTACGCCGGTTCCTTCGGCACGCTTGCGGTGATCGCGCAGCTCAATTTCAAGACGCTGCCGCTGCCTGCGGCGCGGCGCGCATTGCTTGCCGCACTTCCCGAACGAACGCGCGACCGTGCGGCGTCCCTGATCGCCACGCTGCCCATGGCGCCGTCAGCGGTGATCTTTGCCGAAGGGTTCAGCAAAGCACTCGACGGCGAGGACGGCATGGACGGACGGCTCTTCGTGTTCTTGGAAGGCACGCAGGGTGCGATCGATCGGTCGACGCGCGAAATCCGTTCGAATCTCGGCCGCGCGGGCGTACCCCAGACACACATCGTCGAGCGCGGCATCGAGCGGCTCTTCGCGCAAGTGATGGACGCGCAAATCGCAAATCTCGGCGAACGGTCGCTCACGCTGCGCAGCCTCGGCCTTGCGTCAACTGCATTCGAGCGCGCGATCGCGCTGCGCGATGCGGCGCATCGTCACCAGCTCTACACCGACATCTTGACGGACGCAATGAACGGCGACGTCTTCGTGCGCGTAAGCGATCTGGACGCTCGCGCCTTCGCGGAAAAAATTGAAGCGGCGGACGACGCGATGCGCGAAATCGATCCTGCGCGCACGATCGTGGCCGGTGCGGCACCGATCCGTGAGTCGCTCGATCCGTGGGGAACGCCGCCCGCCGCCGTCGATCGCATGCGCACGCTCAAAGCGCAGTTCGATCCACTGCGCATTTTGAATCGCGGGCGTTTCATCGCCCGCATTTAAAACGGCACTCGATGTTTGACAAAGAAGTCCGCGCCGCCGCGCGCGGTGTCTTATTGGATCCGCTACGTCTGCGTATTCTTGCAGGCGGCGGCCTGGACGATATCCTCGCGCTGCGCCAATTCTTCGCCGTCGTCGTTCCCCTCGCGCGCCGCGCGATCAAACGCCTCGATCGATTGGCGCAGCGCATTCCGGACGCAACGCTGCGGGAGAAAGCGCTCACGAGTTTGCATGCCAAAGCGTATCATATCGCGGGTGCCTGCATCCTTTCGACGTTTTTGCCCAGCGGCGCGCGCGAGCATTACGTTGAGGTGGTCGCTCCACTGGAAGCGCTGTACGATTTCCTCGATACGCTGTGCGATCGCGAACCCCATCCGAGCGAACGTGCATCGCGGCAACTCCATCGCGCTTTGGCGCATGCACTGGATCCGGATGCTGAACCGGTCGAATACTTCGCGTTCGGTCCGCCCGGTGATGACGGAGACTACCTGCGCATTCTTGTACGCCGCGTGCAGCGCGCGCTGCGGCGTCTGGCCGGATATGAAGAGCTTGTGCCGGTGATAGCGCCGGCGGCACAGCTCTACGCCGACACGCAAACGTATAAGCACCTTCCGGCGCAGCGTCGTGAGCTCGCGCTCAAAGAATGGTTCGCAGCTTCAGGGCGGCGCAATCTGCGCTGGTTCGAGTATGCTGCCGCGGCGGGATCGCAGTTTCACGTCTACGGCGCACTTTACGCGGCGTTCTGCAGCCGGCTCGATCTGCTCGAACAGACGTACGATGCGTATTTCCCCGAGATTGCGGCCGTGCACGTGCTGCTCGATTCATTCATCGATCAAGGCGAGGACCGCGCCAACCGCGAGCTCAGCTTTGTAGAATGCTACGCGAGCAGCGAGCATTTGGAGCGCCGCATGCAGGAATTTTGTGCCGCCGGAAGCGCGAAGTTTGCGAAGCTTCCGCTGCCGGCGGCACACCGTTTTGCGTTACGGATGATGCTGTTGTTTTATCTCACACACCCGAAAGTGAGCGCTCAGCGCCTCGATCGCCAGGCTGACCGGTTGCTACGCGAATCGGCCGCAGGAATGACTTAACGAAGTGATCGGCTTGACTTGCCATTGCCGCGTAATACGCGGGCGCATCGTCGAGCGTCCCGCGATGCGTGATAATGAATGACGGGTCGATATCGCCGCGGCGGATGCGCTCCATGAGCGGGCGCAGATACCGCTGCATGTGCGTCTGCCCGGTCCGCAGCTGTAGGCCTTTTTCGAAGAACGTCCCTATCGGTACTTGGTCCACGAAGCCGCCGTACACGCCGGGAACGGAAACCGTTCCACCCTTGCCGCATGCTTGAATCGCCACGCGCAAGACGTGCGCGCGGTCGAACTCGATTTTCACCGTCTGCTTGATTTTGTCGGCGATAGCATCAGGTGTATGCCCATGCGCTTCAATGCCGACGCAATCGATCACCGAATCGGGCCCGCGTCCCGCTGTCAGTTCGTAGAGCGCTTCGAGCACGTTGACGTCTTCGAAGTGCACGGTCGTTGCGCCGCCTTCCGCCGCCATTGCAAGACGCTCGGCAACGCGATCGATGGCGATCACTTTTTCTGCGCCGAGCATGAATGCGCTGCGAATTGCAAATTGACCCACCGCCCCGCAGCCGAACACCGCCACCACGTCGTCCTGCGCGATGTCGCAATTTTCCGCAGCCATGTAACCTGTGGGGAAGACGTCGCTCAAATATAACACTTGCTCGTCTTCTAAACTGTCCGGTACCTTGATCGGCCCCATATCCGCAAACGGCACGCGCACATACTCTGCTTGCCCGCCGGAGTAGCCGCCGAAAAGATGCGTATACCCGTACAGGCCGGCGCACGAATAGCCGTACAGCCGCTCAGCGATCGATGCATTCGGATTCGAGTTGTCGCACAGCGACCACCGCTCGCGCAGACACGGTTCGCAGTTACCGCAGGAGATCGTGAACGGCACGACAACGCGGTCGCCCTTGCGCACATTCGTAATGGAAGGGCCGACTTCTTCAACGATACCCATGAACTCGTGCCCGACGATGTCTCCGGGCTTCATCATCGGCATGATGCCGTTGTAAAAATGCATATCCGATCCGCAGATCGCCGTGGCCGTTACGCGTACGATAATATCGCGCGGATTAACGATCTCGGGATCGCGCACGGTGTCTACACGAATATCTTTTGGACCGTGCCAAACGACGGCTTTCACTCTCGGTACCTCGCTCCGGTCGCAATTTCGCCCGCTTCAAGAATGGCTTTGGCGCGGCGCAGGATGTCTTTTGTCGCGTATTTGCCGATGCCGCGCATCGTCAGGTAAACCTCGGTTCCCCGATCGCCTGGCCCATCGCGCACTTCCAGGCGTTCGATATTGTCGAGTTGCTTGCGAGAACCGAGCGCCTGCAACATGTCGTCGCGTGATTCGAGGAACTCTTCAACGCGTTCGCGCGGCACCGTAATTGTCACGGCTTGCGTCACGGGACGCCGCAGTCGCGCACGCGTGCGGCGCGTTAGATACGTGAACGTGAGCCCTGCAGCGGCGCCTGCGGCAATGAGGATTGCCGGGGTTTTCTTGTCGTCCATATGCTCCGTTTTCCCGGATGTGGGTATTCAAATGCCATGCGCCTGCCAAACTCATTCCGATACGCCGTGGCCTTGCTCGCCGGAGCGGCGCTCGTGCGCAAGGTCGCGCATCGCGCGCGCTCTATGCGCGGTCAAGCGGTGTTCATCACCGGCGGCTCGCGCGGCCTTGGTTTTGCAATCGCGCAAGAATGCATTGCGCGCGGCGCATCCGTCGCACTAACGGCGCGGGACGAGGAGGAACTGGCCGATGCCGCCGGGCGCCTACGCGAAATGGGCGGCGACGTGCGGACATACGCCTGCGACGTGCGCGACGCAAGTGCAGTGCGCGATGCAATTTTGGAAGCGCGCAATGCGTTCGGCCGCTTGGACATGCTGATTAACAATGCTGGAACGATTCAAGTTGGACCGATGCAGTCCATGACCGCCGACGACTACCATGAATCGCTCGACACGCATTTTTGGGCAATGTATTACGCCGTGGAAGCGGTGCGGCCGCTGTTCGAACGCGCGCGTGACGGGCGCATCGTCAACATCACGTCGATCGGCGGCAAAATCAGCGTGCCGCATCTTCTGCCGTACAACGTCGGAAAATTCGCCGCGGTGGGTTACTCCGAAGGATTGCGGGCGGAGCTGGCGCGCAAAGGAATCAGCGTTACGACGGTTGTGCCGGGCTTGATGCGCACCGGAAGTCCGCGCAACGCTTTTTTCAAATCGCAGAACGAAAAAGAATACGCGTGGTTTACGCTGTCGGACATGTTGCCGGGATTGTCGATCGGCGCGCGTGCAGCGGCGCGAACAATCCTCGACTCCGCACTGGCAAACCGGGCCGAAGTTATTCTCTCAAAGCCGGCGCAGTTGGGTGCACTTGCACACGGAATTGCGCCGGGGTTCGTCACGAATGTCCTGGGCGTGGTGAACCGCGTGCTTCCGAAGAGCGACGGCATCGGCAAGGCCCGCGCACGCGGTTGGCAGAGCGAATCGCCGCTCACGCGCTCACCGCTCACAGCGCTAGGACGCAAAGCCGAGCGCGATTACAATCAGCTGTAGCTTGTGCCTGGCATGGTGAGCCGATGTGTCAGTTCAGCGTGAAAAAGGTTTAAGCGATCGCTTCTTCGATTGGAAACTCGAGCGCTTCCAGGTACTTCTCGGCGTCCATCGCGGCGCGGCATCCTGAGCCTGCGGCGGTGATGGCCTGTTTGTAGCGGATGTCGTACACGTCGCCCGCCACGAAGACGCCGTCGGCGTTTGTTGACGTTCCGTCGGCCGAGACAATGTAACCGGCGACGTCGAGATCGAGTTGACCTTTGAAAATTGCCGTGTTCGGATCGTGGCCGATCGCAATGAAAAGCGCGTCTGCTTCGAAATCGTAACGGCGTTTCTGCTCGACGTCGTAAAGGCGCAGCGCTTGTAGCGTGTGCTCGCCGAGCGCTTCTTCAACGATTGTGTTCCAAATGAAATGGATCTTCTCGTGCGCAAATGCGCGGTCGGCCATAATTTTGCTGGCACGCAGCGACTCCCGCCGGTGAATCACGGTGACGCGGTGACCGAAGCGCGTGAGAAACAGCGCTTCTTCCATCGCGGAATCGCCGCCGCCGACGACAACGATATGTTTGCCACGGAAGAATGCACCATCGCACGTTGCGCACGTCGAAACGCCGCGGCCGCGCAAGCGTTCCTCGCCCGGAATGTTGAGCCAGCGCGCGCTAGCGCCGGTTGCAACGATAACGCTCTTGGCGTGATACTCTTCATCGGCGGTACGCACCACGAGCGGACGCTTGCTGAACTCGACGCTCGTCGCATCAACGTTTTCGAAGCGGGCGCCGAAGCGCTCGGCCTGTTCGCGGAACTTGAACATCAAATCGGGTCCCATGATGCCGTCCGGGAAGCCGGGATAGTTTTCGACTTCGGTGGTAAGCATGAGTTGGCCGCCGTATAGGCCGCCCGCAAGGACGAGCGGCGCAAGGTTTGCACGGGCCGCATAGATCGCGGCGGTCAATCCGGCGGGACCGGAACCGATGATGATAAGACGCTCCATGGCTGTACCCGGTTCGACTGCCGGACCAGCGCCTCCGGTTGCAGGGAGTAAAGAGTGGCACTCGAGGACGATTTCAACGACGTTCTGACCAAAGCGATGAAGGGCACAGGCGTTACGGTCACCGCGCTCGCGCGGTCCACGGGTCTGGCGGCAGAACAAATAGCCGCCTGGACGCGCGGCTCCGCCGTGCCGGGCGAAGACCAGGCCCGCGCCATCGCGCAAGTGCTGCGGCTTGACGCGCACAAGTTCGCTGACGCGGTTGCCCGCCGGTGGTTTCCAGAAGCGATCGCCTTACCGGACGTTCGTCATCATCCGCAAGATCCGCATCCCAGTAACGGTTATGTCTTTTTTCTGGACGGCGGTAAACGTGCGGCCCTCGTCGATCCCGCCGGCATTCCGGGCAACCTCCTTCGGGTTTTGCGCGACGGCAAATATCATCTGGAATACATCCTCATCACGCACAAACACGCCGATCACTGCGATGCAACTGCCGAAGTGGCCTCACATTTTTCGAAAGCGAAGATCGTCATGCATTCGGCCGACGTGCGCGCCATCGGCGACCTTGCTGCGAAAGCGCTGCGCGTAAAAGACGGCGAGGAGTTGCCGTTCGGTGACGTGCGCATTCGGATGTTGCACACGCCCGGTCACACGGACGGATCGTCCTCGTATGTTTTTAAATCAACCGTCTTTACGGGTGACACGCTGTTTGCGGGCAGCGTTGGCGGCGCGTACGGCGATGCAAGCGGTTACGACGATATCTTGAACAGCGTGCGCTCGAAAATTTTTACGCTACCGGATGATACGGTGGTGATGCCCGGTCACGGACCACCGAGCAAAGTCATGTGGGAACGCGACCACAATCCATTTTTTACCGAACACTAGCGGCAACGCTCTTTGCGCCCGGGGCCGAGACGATGGCGCGAACGTGTTTCGGCGCCGCATCATCGACACGAACGAGCGCGAGCTCTGCGGAGAACACGCCATGTCCGTCGAGCGGCGCATCGAAGTGAAACGGCGCGCAAAATTTGTCCGTGCAGAACGAGGCAACCCATCCTTTAGGCAAACCACTGGCCGTAAGCGGCACCGTTTGGTTCGGCGCACCGTGCACCGTCAAGCGGTATTTGACGGCGGCCGGCGTTGCGGTTGCGAGCGACGGGCCGGTCCACGGACCAAGATGTAAGACGAGCGCGAGCAGTACGATCACGTGCGTAATTTATACCCCACGGACATCATACGTCCGGCGATGCCCAGCGCGATCACCATCAGCGCGAGAATCACGCTCAGCGAAAGCCACAGCGGCAAGTAGCTTTGAGACGTGTAGCTATACCGGAACGCGTCGATGGTATAGAACATCGGATTGGCAAGTTCCGCATGGCGGACAGCCGGCGGCAGCAGCTGCGCCGATGTGAAGACACCGCCGACAAAGACCAGCGGCGTAATCGCGAACGTCGTGAGCACGGCCAAGTGATCGAATTTTTCCGCCATCAAACCAAAGATAATTCCGAGCGCGGAAAAGAGCACCGACACGATCGCCATCACAAAGAAATACAGCACCCAGTTCGACGGCGTGGTGTGAACGAACCAGAGTCCGAGCACCATGATGATGTTCGCGATCACCAGCGCGCGCGCGAGGCTGCCGAGCACGTAGCCGGCGAGCATTTCGACCGGTGAGAGCGGTGCTATCAGCATCTCCTGAATCGAGTTCATGAAGCGGCCTTGGAAGATGGAACTGCTACACTCGCCGTAGGACGAATCGATCACCTGGAGCATGATAAGTCCCGGAATCAAGAACTCAGCGTACGAGACGCCCTGCACGTTCTTGATGCGGCTGCCGAGCGCAAGACCGAAGATCGTCACATACAGCACCGTCGTGATGACGGGCGGCCAGATGACTTGATTGATCACCTTGATCGTGCGAACCATCTCGCGTTTCACGAGCGTCCACATGCCAATCCAGTTCATGAGCGCGTCAGCTCCAAGAAAACGTCCTGCAAGCGTTTGCCTTCGCGCGCCAGCAAGTCGGATGTCGGCTCGAGCGCCACGAGTTTACCGGCGCGGATAATGCCGATGTTGCGGCAGAGCTGCTCGGCTTCTTCCAAATAATGCGTCGTCAGGAAAATCGTCATGCCGCCCGCGTTCAAATCACGCAGCAGATCCCACAGCTCCAGACGCAGCTCGACATCGACACCCGCCGTTGGTTCATCGAGAATCAGCAAACGCGGCGTGTGAATGAGCGCGCGCGCAAGCGTCAATCGGCGCTTCATGCCGCCGGAGAGCTTCATATATTCTTGCTTGGCTTTTGAAGCAAGACCGAAGCGTTCGAGCAGCTCGTCGGCACGCTGCCCGACCTCATGTGGCTTAAGGCCGAAGTAGCCGGCCTGATAAATGAGCACGTCGCGGATGCTCAGGTAGCGGTCGAAGTTGTATTCCTGCGGTGCGAGCCCAACGAGGCGCCGAGCGGCGCGCCAGTCTGCAACCGTATCGTGACCGAAGATCCGGATGTTTCCCGACGTCACGCGCGCCAAGCCGACGATGGCGTTAATTGTCGTCGTTTTGCCCGCACCGTTTGGACCCAAGAACGCAAAAAAGTCGCCCGCTTCGACGCGCAGCGAGATATCGTCGACGGCGGTGAAGTCGCCGTAACGTTTGACAAGCCGCTCGATCTCGATGGCCGGAGCGGCGCCGTTTAAGGAATGATGTTCTTTAATTTCTTGTACCGGTGGCGTCTTAGAGTTGCGATAAGTTCCGCACTCCCCGGAATCGCACAACCGGCGATTTGGGTTGCAACTTTCTTTACGTCGAACGGCACGCGGCGGTGCTTGACTTGCCACCCGCCGGAACGCTGCGTGAGTATCGCGTATCCGGCACGCGGATCGCCGTCCTTGGGCAGGCCGGCGGAGGCAACGTTCACCAGCGTCTTGCCGCGCCACACACGCGTGTACGGCAAATGCAAGTGCCCAAAGGCGATGACGGCCGCAGATTCGCCGCCCAGCAGGCGTTCGAGAGTCGCATCGTCGGCGTCGGGCCAAATATGTTCGTCATCGCTTCGCGGGTTCGCATGCACTATGAGCAGCTGGTTCGACTCATCGCCGAAGCGCAGCGAGAACGGCAAGTCCCGCAGCCACGCTACCCACTTCTCGCCGATCTCCTTGGTTTGCCATTCCGCCTGGGCGCGCTCGGTATCGTCCCACTCGCCCTGGGGACTGTCGTTGTACGTGCACAGAAAACGATCCGTATTTCCGCGTAAACACTGCGCGCCGACTTCTTGTAAGCGCTGAAGTACTTTCTTCGCGCGTGGTCCATCCATGCACAGATCACCGGCCGCTACGATGATATCCGCGCCACCCTGTTGCTTGAGATCCGCAAGGCACGCATCCAAGCCGACAAGATTCCCGTGAATATCCGAAAAGACGGCGATGCGCATGACGAATCTACGCGCGCTTCAAATTGAGCACGAGCAGCGAGGGCGTGATGCCGATGCGTCCGTACTCGTACAAATCGACCGCTTCCACCATGATGCCGGCACGACGCATAACTTCGTTGGCACGCGGATACCGCATGTCGGCAATCACATGGCGGTGACCCGCATTGAGTACGCCTGCGCCGAGTTCATCGCCGATCGGCGTCGTATAGGTCTTGTAGTTTCGTAGCGCACTGCGATCCAGATACCGGTCGGACGCGCAGATGAGTTCATCTTCGGAGAGCACGCCGAGCACCGTGCGAAGCGCGCTCACGCCCGGTGCCAGGGCAACTTCCACGGGTGTAAAGCCGTGCGCTTGCGCGATCGACGCAAACCCTTTTCGTCCCAGCGTATTGCCGCGAGCACTCACACCGATGAACGCCGTTTTCCCCGCCAGAAGCACGTCGCCCCCGTCGATCAATCCCGGCGCAGCAATGTGTCCTGCAATGGGGAAATCGCGCTTTTGAAATTCGTGTTCGAGCCACTGTGTTTCGGGGCGGCGCAGCAGCGAGCTCGGCCGCAGCATCACCGCACCGTTTTCGAACACCACCGCCGTGTCGGCGACCGCGGCGGCGAACGGATCCTCGGTGTGAGCGTCGAGCAACGTCACCTCGCATCCACGCTGCATGAGCGTTTTAATCAGGACGTTTTGCTGTTGCACGGCGCGGTAATGCACGGAATTCGGTTCACCCGGCAACGGACGTGCGCGTTCGATCGCATTTCCCGGTTGCACCAAAAGCGCGGCGCGAAGCGGCGCGGTCGGCTCTGCCACGAGCCGGGGTCCGAACGAGAATTTTTCCGCGTGAAGCGTCATCGATCTCCTGTGGTGTGCAGCGTCGCAATGGCTGCGGCGTAGAGCTGCGCTTGCGCGCGACTATACGCGCTCGCGGACATTGTCTTTCGACGTAGTGCCAGAGCGTCCGCTTGCCTGGAAAGATCGACGATCCGCGCAGAGCGCGTAACGTCGGCATCAGGCCCGCTCTGATCGGTCTTACCCAGAAGCGCGGCAATGCGCTGCCCTTCGGCGCTCGCGGTTTGCGTGGGCACGTTTATCGCCGAATACGTCCCCATGTCCGGTGTCGCTGTAAAGAATGAGGCCATATCGGAAGCAAGCAAATCGCCAAGTGAGAGCGGCTCAAGGCCGAGCATCTCTTCTTCCGTTTTCAAAATGCTCACGGTCGAAAGATGCGTGGTTCCGGCATAATGACGGCGCGCGTACGGTGAGACGACGAGAGCGTACGAGCGGTGTTCGTTCACATGGTCGCGCGAGCTTTGCGCGTCATCCGGTGTGATGAAGATCGCCGTCGATCCCCATTCCGGCTGGTGCGAAAGATAATCGACGATCGTGCCGAGCGCGCGATCGCCGTCGGCGACTTCTTCGGGCAGCGGCGGTACGTTCAGCCCGAAACCGCCGTGATCGTCCGGCAGCCAGATGTACGTGAAGTCCGGAGCGTTGCCGCCGTTCTGCTGTTTGTACGCGCCATAGTCTCGAATGAATTCGTGCGCGCGCCGCATGTCGCGGATGCGCAAATTCCAACCCGGATACTGAAGATCGATGTGGTTGTTCAGCGCTGCGAGCGCCGGCACATCAAGATAATACAGTCCACCCAGATTGGCCGTCGGCTCGTTTTGATCGGCCATCGTTGTAAAGGCGGGATCGTCGTTTTTGACGTTCTCGTCGTGGCCTTCGTCGTAGCCGGAGACGCGAATCAGGTCGCCGTAGTCGCGATACGTAAGGCCTGCACGAGCCGCACCGTTGAAAATGTATCCCGCGCGCGGATAATCTTCCGGATCTTCGTTCTTGTTGACCAGCGGCGATCGTCCGCCTTTAACGAGAAGGGTTTTCTCGGAATACGCACTTGCGATTCCGCCCGCCGCGAACTGGTGTCCGGCGTCGGACTCTTCAGCGTCGGCAAAGAAATTTGTCGCCAGACCGAACTCGCGCGCAAGCGCGTGGAGATTTGGCGTAATGCTTGCGCCGAACGAGACCAGGCGCGGATCGCCGTTGCCGTACGGCTGTCCCTGCGCATTCGTGAGATCGCCGAGCATTGCATCATACGTCTTATTTTCTTCGAGGATAAACACCACGTGTTTGATGACGCTGCTGCGCCCACTCGATCGAAGCGGCGGCACGACGGGATTCGGCACCGCACGGGTTGCCGTGCGAAGATACCTCAGCGCGGAGTACGTTGTGCGCTCGAGCGGCAACTTGTGAAGATCGATGCGCTGGAGCGTCGCCCAAATCGCATTGCTATCCTGATCGGCCTGATAGATATGACCGTCGGGCGCCATGTGGTATGGAGGACCGCCGGTAAAGCCGGGTTCGTGTCCGATACCCTTGGCGTTTGCAACATACAAGTAGCGCCCGTTGCCGGAAACGGCAATCGCGCTGGGATACCAGCCGGTTGGGATCAATCCCAGACGATGCAATTTGAGCGGGTTGCGTGCGTCCACCACGGCGACCGCATTCATTCCGGCAAGCGCAACGTACAGACGTTTTCCATCCGGGCTCATCGCAATCGCATCCGGTTGCGTGCCGTATGGCGCTTTGTCGAACAAGCGCAGTTGCAATCCGCCGACCACGCGCGGCACGCCTTGCAACGTGACCACCGCCACGCGATCGACGTTTGCCATGCAGACGTACGCATAACGCCCATTTTTTGCAACCGCGATGGCGCTGGGACTTGCTCCGCCGATCACGTTCACACCGTCCGGCGCCGGATCCATCGGCGTATTCGAATATAGTGCGCCGAGATCGCCCTTGCGCTCGAGTGAAATCGTGCTGAGCGAGGAGCTGGAGGCGGGCGAATACGGAACGTTGGTAAACGGCGGCGCTTGCGCGGGTTGCGCGAGATTGCCATAGCGCATCATGCCGCGGTTCGTCACATACAGCCGGTGATTGGCAACGGCGGCACCCCATGGAAAGAAACCTACGCCCGTGCTATGCATGACTTGGCGTTTCGCGATATCGATCGCGGTAACGGTGTTCGCCAAATTGTTGACGACGTATGCAACGCGACGATCGGGCGAAAGGGTAATCCATCCCGGGTACGCCTTGAACTGATTGGCGTAGTGCTCGTCGTTTGGTCCGCGAAGGGCTAAGTACGTCGATTCGCGATGCAAGTGACCGGTGCTATCCAAATGAAAGAATTGCAGCGTGTTCGATCCGCCGCCCGCCGCGATAACGAGCGTTTGCGAGGGATTCGCCGGATCTTTGAGCGCCACCAAACCCAAGAACAGCGAGAGGTCCTCCGCGGTGTACGAATCGACAAGCCGCATCGTCGCTGTGTTGACAACGGTCAGTGAAAAGTAGCCCGTTGCGCCGGGTTGATAACGGCTCCTGCTGCCCAGTTCGCGTTCGTCATCGTTGCTGACGATCGCGTATTTGCCGCCCGGCGCCAGCACGACCGCGAGCGCGTTCATGCCGACGATGGTGCTCGTCCCGACCGGCGCAACGATGCGCCCATTCGGAAGAACCGTATTAAACGGGTTCGATGCGTTTGGCGCGCCGGCGGGTCGCGAACCGGCCGGGGCACTGTAGACTGCCGGCAGCGGCGCCGCGCCCATAAGCAAAGCGGCAAACGCCGCGGCTACAATCCGTCGTGCTTTCACCCGCCTGCCATACGGACGGCGCTTGGGGCTCCCCTGCCGTCTTCGAGCGCCGCAGCAAGCCTGGTGACGCCCTCGCGCGCAAGCGCCGGTTCAAGGTGTCCGAACGATAGTCGCAGTGCCGGAGGCCCTTGGCGCGTCGGATAAAACGGCTCGGCGGGCATGACGAGCACGCCTCGCCGCGCGCACGCGTCAAATGCGGCCTGCGTCGAGATGCGCGGCGGCAATGGCAACCACACGTTGAGTCCGGCCGCAGGCGGGGCGATGTTCGACCATGGCACCAGTTCCGCGAGCGCCTCTAGGAACGCATCACGCCGTGCACGGTACAAAACGCGCGCGGAACGCAAATGGCGCGCATATGCCGGCGAGTTCATGAATCGCCAAAGCGCGCGCTGCGTTAGCGTGGAAGTGAAAACATCCGTACGCGCTTTCGCCAGCTCCAGTGCTTCCGCGAGCGCGCCTTTGCAATACAAGTAGCCGATGCGCAGCGCCGGAAAGATCGACTTGCTCAAACTCTCCATGACGATAACGCGGCCGTCGGTATCATACGATGCAAGCGGCGGCGGCGCACTCGCATCATACGTGAGTTGCCAGCCGGTTTGATCTTCGAGCACGACCGCATCGTAACGGCGTGCGAGTGCAACGAGCTGTTTGCCGCGCCGCGGCGAGAGTACCGCGCCGGTTGGATTCTGCGCAATTGGGTTGACGTACAAAAGGCGCGGCCGGTATTCGGAAAAGACGCGTTCGGCATCGTCGGCGCGAATGCCGTCACCGTCGCTTTGCACTTCAACGTACGTCACGCCGCGCGCATCGAACACGCCGAGCGTGCCCGAATACGTCGGACTCTCGCTGGCCACCACGCTGCGCGATTCCAGCAACACTGTCGCCACCAAATCCGCAGCTTGCTGCGCACCGGAACAAACGATTATGTCTTCGGCATGCGCGTTGCATCCGCGTGCACGCAATGCGTCCGCAAGTGTGTCGCACAAATCCCGATCGCCGCTGGAGCTGCGATATTGCATGAGCTGCGGCGGATCTTCAAGCAGCGTGCGATGAAACGCGCGCGCAAAGTCCTGGAGCGGAAACGTTTCCGGTGCGGGGTGGCCGCTGGCGAGATTGATCGCATCCGGCGTGGAGACGCGCGTGAGCTGTTCCATCACGCCTTCCATCCGTTCGGCGCGCGCCAATCTTCCCAGATCGGGCTCCCATCGGCGCGCAAACGGCGTATTTTCTTCTGCCGGTTGCGCAACGAACGTCCCTTTGCCCACGCGCGAGGTGACACGTCCGCGCGCGGTGAGCAATTCATAAGCTTGCGAAACGGTAACGAGCGCGCACGATAAATCGCGCGCGAGATCCCGCATCGCCGGAAGGCGATCGCCGGGCCGTAGTTCTTCGTTGTCGATCGCTTCGACGATCCGATCGGCGATTTGCACGTACAGCGGACGCGGATCGGCCGCGTCGAGCGGACTACTTAGAATCGAGCCGGTAGCCAATGCCCCGCACGCTCGCAATTTCTACGGGCGCGCCGACTTCGGTGAGTTTCTTGCGAAGCGCTGCAATGTGCACGTCGACCACGCGTGTCGGGACACCGGACGTGTCGTTCCAAACGTGCTCGAGAATCTGCGCGCGCGTGAGCAGCCGTCCTTCGGCTTCGCCCAAAAACCACAACAGGCGGAATTCAAGGGCCGTCAACGAGACGGTGCGGCCGTCGTTGTTGACCGTGTGGAAGTCTCGCACGAGGCGCGCCGTACCGATTTGCAAAACGCCGGCTTCGTCTTTCTTCTGGTAATATTTTTCACGCCGGCGCAAGAACGAGGCAACGCGCGCGACGAGTTCATTGCCCGAAAACGGTTTGGTAATGTAATCGTCGGCGCCAAGGCCAAGACCGAGCAGCACGTCTTGCTCGCGCGAATGCCCGCTGACCATGAGGACGAAAGCGTTGTTGGAATTGGAGAGCGACGTGCAGACGTCCAGACCTGAGATGTCGGGCAAACCGATGTCGAGTATCACGACATCCGGCTTGTAGTTGTCGGCCATTTCGAGCCCCTCTGCGCCCGTTCCGACGACCTTGACCTCGTAGTCAGCGCGCTCGAGCACCGTCTGCTCGAGTTTCGCGATGTCTTCGTCGTCCTCGATAACCAGAATCTTAGCTTGCGACATAGGTTACATTATGTTCCCGCGGTTATCTCTTCACCTTCGGAAATGACCAACTGCCTGCGCGCGACGCCCTCTTCGACCGCAGCCGCGGAGACCGCCTTCGCCACCGCCTCGACAACTCGCGCATCAAAGACACTCGGAATGATGTATTCGGGACTACGTTCATCGTCGGAAACGATCGCGGCGATGGCATGGGCGGCAGCGATCTTCATGCGCTCGCTGATCCGCGATGCCCGCGCATCAAGCGCGCCGCGAAAAATGCCCGGAAACGCGAGTAAATTATTCACCTGGTTCGGAAAGTCCGAGCGCCCGGTTGCTATCACCGAGACGTACGGCGCCGCGACATCCGGCATGATCTCCGGAGTCGGATTCGCCATGGCGAACACGATTGGATCGCGCGCCATCGTCTGAACGTCTTCGACATGCAGAATACCTGGGGCGGAGACCCCGATGAAGACGTCAGCGCCTTTGAGAACGTCGGCCAACGCACCGCGCCGGTTCTCGCGGTTCGTGTGCTCGGCCAGCCAACGCCAATGCGAATTCTCGTAGCGATCGGTGCGGTTAATTGCACCGGCGCGATCCACCGGGATGACGTCGCCGACGCCGGCGCTCAAAAGCATTTTGATCGTCGCCGTGCCGGCGGCGCCGCTGCCCGCAAGAACGATCTGAAGATCTGAGAGGTTCTTGCCGACCACTTTGGCCGAATTGATCAGCGCGGCGAGAATCACCACGGCGGTGCCGTGTTGGTCGTCGTGCATGACCGGAATGTCGAGTGCGTCGATGAGACGCTGTTCAACTTCGAAACAGCGCGGTGCCGAGATATCTTCGAGATTGATACCGCCGAACACCGGCGCAATGCGCACAACGGTCTCGACGATCTCGTCCACGTCCTTGGTATCCAAGCAGATCGGAAACGCGTCGATGTTTGCGAACTGCTTAAAGAGCATCGCTTTACCTTCCATCACCGGCAGCGCGCCGAGCGGACCAATGTCGCCCAGGCCGAGCACTGCGGTTCCATCCGACACGACCGCGACGGAGTTGCGTTTAATCGTGAGATTGAAGGCCTTGGCCGGATCCGCTGCAATGGCCATCGATACGCGTGCAACGCCGGGCGTGTAAACCGTCGAGAGATCTTGACGTGTCTTGACGGGAATTTTCGGCTCCACTTGGATCTTGCCGCCCAAATGCGCGAGGAACGTGCTGTCCGAGGTGCTGATAATCGTGAAGTTGGGCAGCGCCTCAACCGCCTCGCGTACCGCTTTGCCGGTGACATCGGAGTTCACGTTGACGGTGACGTCGCGCACAACGTGCGTGCGCGTCACAGAGCGCATGTCCACGGCGGCGATCACGCCGCCCGCATCGCCTATCGCGGCGGCGAGCTGGTTGAACGCACCGGGCGTGTTCGGCATTTCCAGCCGCATGATGAGGGTAAAGCTGATCGAAACGGCCATCGTTAATCTCCGCTCACAGTCATTTCAGCGACGCGGAACGACGGCGCAACGACGGAGCCGTCAAACCGCAGGTCGCCTGCAACTGCATCCACGCCCGCGAGCATCTGCGGGAACGTCGATGCGATGGTGAACTCTTCGATTGGATAGGCAATGCGCCCATCCTCGATCCAAAACCCGCGCGCACCACGGCTGTACGTACCGGTGGCATGTTCGGTGGCAAAACCGATCGTATCCATGACCAGAACGCCGCGCGGCGTTTTCGCGATCAGTTCTTGCAGCGTGCCGCTTCCGGGTTCCAAATAAAAGTTGTTCGGCCCGATGCCGCCGCCGGTCGAGTTGCCGGTGCTCTTGGCTCCCAGTTTGCGAGCGTAGTACGTATCGTACAGAAACGAGCGCAACGTTCCGCGTTCGAAGACGACGGTGCGGCGTGTTGGTACGCCCTCGCCGTCGAACGGCGAGCTGCCAAGTAATCCCGGCATCGTTCCGTCGTCGACAATCGTGATGAGATCGCTGCCAACGCGTTTGTTCAGCAGCTCTGCAACCCACGAATTGCCGATGGCCACGTTGGATGCAATCACAGCCGAGAGCAGATCGGAGAGCACCGATGCGGCAACGTCGCGCTCGAAGATCACCGGCACGCGCATCGTCGGCGGTTTACGAGCGCCGAACATGCCGACGGTTCGCTCCACCGCCTTGCGCGCAACGTCGAGCGCATCTTCCATATCCGCAACGCGGCGCGCCGCGCTGCCGTACGAACCGGTGCGTTTGTTGCCTTCGTCGGACGCTACCGGTGAGGTTGAGCGGTGCGCGCGTGTCGAGCGGTATCCGGCCGCAAACCCGTTAGAATTCACCAGCACGTGCGTCGAGATCGTATCGCCGACGTGGGAGCCGTTGCTATTGCCGATGCGCGCATCGGCAGCGCGAATCTCGCACTCGAGCGCGAGCGCCTCGGCGATCTTGTCTTGCGGATCGCGATCCGCAACGTCGCCGAAATACAGATCGAGATCGTGATGATCTTCGGCGTTACCCGGCATGCGCTCGGGAAGCGCCGCATACTCGTCTTCGGCAACGTGACGCGCCTGCGAAACGACGGTTTCGATTGCGGCACGCAAACCCGCGGCATCGAAATCGCTCGTCGAGAGCGATGCTTTGCGTCCGCCGACGAAGACCCGCATCTGCATCGAACGCGCGGTGGATTGTTCCAGTTTCGTCACGGTTTCGCTGCGTGCTTCGCACGAAAAGCGGTCCGAAATGGAAAGCGATGCTTCGGCCTGCGTCGCGCCGGCTGCGAGCGCGATGTCAACCGCGCTTTGGCCGAATGCAAGCGCCTGCGTCATATCGTTAAACACGCGAACCGCCCACCGTAATCGATGCAATCTTCAGCGTCGGCATCCCGACGCCGACCGGAACATACTGCCCGCCTTTCCCGCAGGTGTAATGGCGGTTGGCCAACCGGCTGTCGTTTGCAACTGCGACAACCTTCGTCATCACTTCCGGCCCATTGCCGACAATGGTTGCATTCTTCACCGGCACCGTGACGGCACCGTTCTCAATGAGATAGCCTTCGGCGACCATGAAGACGAAATCGCCGCGGCTGATCTCGACTTGTCCGCCGGCGAATGATTTTGCATAGATGCCGCGCTTGGTGGACGCAATGATCTCTTCGACTGTGCTCTCTCCATTTGGCATATGCGTGTTGCACATACGCGGCTGCGGCAAATGACGGAACGATTGCCGCCGTCCACTCCCCGTCGATGATGTGTTCATCAGTTTGGCGTTGAGATAGTCTTGCATATATCCGCGCAGCACGCCGCGCTCCACGAGCACTTTGTGCTCGCCCGGATGACCTTCGTCGTCGATCGAGATGCTGCCGCGTTCACCGGGAAGATTGCCGTCGTCGTAAATCGTCACCAGTTCGCTTGCAACACGCTGTCCAACGCGTCCACTGTAGAGCGAGACGCCTTGACGGTTGAAATCACTTTCCAAGCCGTGACCGACCGCTTCGTGCAGCAGCACTCCTCCGCCGCCGCTTCCTACGACCATTTCCATCTCGCCTGCAGGCGCTTCGACCGCTTCGAGGTTGGTCGTCGACACGCGCGCCGCTTCGAGCGCGATCGATTCGGGCGTGCGCTGATCGTAAAACGCGATGGACGTGCGCCCGCCGTCGCCGACGAAGCCTTGCGCGCGATCGCCGTTGCGCACCGCGACGGCCTGCACGCCCAGAGAAATCAGCGGACGGCGATCGTGCAAGAAGCGACCGTCGCTCGTTCCGATCCAGACTTCTTGCAGCTCGTCGTTGATGTTGGCATTGACCGCAGCAATGCGCGAATCGAATCCACGCGCCGCCGCTTCCGCGCGCTCGAGCAGCGCCACATACTGCGCCGACGAGGCGTGTTCGATCCGCGAGGTGTCGTAAAACGGCGATACATCGCACGGGCTCACGTGCACTTCACGATGCGCATCGTTTGACGATCGCGCAATCAGTGCGGCAATTTGCGCGGCACGAAGCAGTGCTTCTTCGGAAAGATCGTCAGAGTATGCGTAGCCGGAAGATTCTCCGGAGATCACGCGCACGCCGACGCCTTGCGTTATGTTCAGACCACTCTCATGGATAACCCCCGACTGCAACCGGAACGACATGCCTTTGCGCCGTTCGCAAAAAACGTCGGCGTAATCGCCGCCGCGCCGCAGCGCAGTTGAGAGAATACGGTCGATCAATTCGCGTTCTATCATGTCTATCGCTGCGCTATCGCATCGACGGCGTTGATGATCGCGGTATCGGGATCGCCGGGCGAGCCATTGACCAGCATCGTAAAAACGACGCGGCCGTGATGCTGCGTGTCGACGTAACCTGCGAGCGAGGCTGCGTCGGAGAGATGTCCGCTCTTTGCGCGCACGCGACCCGCGGCGGCGCCAAAATCATAGTGTTTCAGAGTACCGTCTTTTCCCCCGCGCGGCAGCAATCCGATGAGCGGATTCACGCCCGGTTGCGATTCAAAATGAAGTAAGATTCCGGTTAGCGTTCGGGCGGCAACGCGATTTGCGTGCGCTAGACCGCTGCCATCGACCAGATGCAACCCCGTGGTCGGAATTGCCTGCGTTCGCAAAACGGCGAGCTCTTCGGCGATGCCGTCTGCGTCGTTGCCCGACTCGCCGGCGGCTGCGCCCAGCGTGCGCATAATCTGTTCCGCATAGTGATTATCGGAAAAAACAAGCATTCGTTTGACCAGTTGTTGAAGCGGCGCGGACCGATGGTGCCACATACTCTGCGCATCGAGCGGCGCAGTGCCGGTCTGTGCCTTGCCGCTTACACGTATCCCGTCATCCTTGAGCAAACCGGTGGTAACCTCGGAGACATATTGCGGCATGCCGTGCACCGGCACCCAGAACTTCTGGCGCGCCCCGGGCGGAATAGCGCCGCTGAGATGAAAATGATTCGGCTCGCTGCCGCCTGCAACCGAAACGTCGTCGCCGCCGCCGCCGGTCTGCACCGTTCCATCGAATGCCACCGGCGCCGTCGGCGGTTCGACGTGAACGTCGGCCTGCGCACCGGGCTGCGTTCCGGTAATGCGGAACTCGACCGTATCTTCATCGAGCGATGCACCACTGGTCGCGGCCATGAAATCTTCGTTTGCATCATCGGCATTCCACAGCGGATTGATCTCTTCGCCGGACAGTACGCTGGGGTCGACAACAACCGATCCTGCGATCTCATGTAGTCCCGAAGCGCTGAGTGTATGCACACCCGCGTTCAGATCCGCGCTGCGCAGCGACGGATCGCCGGAGGTGAGCAGCCACAGATCCCCATTGAGCACGCCACCTTCGGGCGGTTTGCTCGCCGCAATGAGTGTCGAGTAACGGTAACGATCGCCGAGCTGCGTGAGCGCCGCGTCGGCAACGATCAGTTTCTGCGCCGACGCAGGAACCACGGGGCGATCCGCGCCGTCACTGTACAAAACATCGCCGGCTCGATCGGCCACGAGAAGACTCCACGCGCGCGCGCCGGTGATGCCCGGCGCGAGTGCATTTTCGATCGCACGGCGCAAATCGGCGCGCTGCGCATCCGTCCACGGTGCTGGGCGAGGCGTCGGCCGCGGCGTCGCTAACGGCGAGCTCGTCGCAGCGGGTGTTGCACTCGTCAATGACACGGCGTGCGCGGCTTCATGCGGACGCGTAATAACAGCGGCGATAAAAACGATCGCCGACGCGATGAGTGCCACGGCAATAACGCGCTTACGTGCGCGAGATCGCCTCGATCTTCTCCTGAAGTTTACGCTGTTCTTCACGTAGTGTATCGAGATCCGTACGAAGCGCGGTTACTTGAGGCGGCACTTTCTGCGCCTCTCGCACGCGCTGCAATGCTTCGGTTGCATCGCGGCGAAGACGTCCGTCGAATGCACTGTCCGCGACCCGTTGTAACGCCGAAACGGCACGCGCATCGCCGAGCACTTCGGCAGCGTGCACGGCCGCGCGGGCAACCATGAACATCTCATCGTTCACGTAGGAGGTAATACAATCGAGGGCCGCAGAGCGATCGCTCTCGCACAGCTGCACGTGCCGCGCGAGCGCACCAATCGCCGAACGGCGCAACCCCTCGTCGCCACCCGGAGCCGCGGCATCTTTGAGCAGCGCCAACGCACGATGATCGCCAAGGTCTCCCAGGCCGGCAGCGGCGCCGCCTTCGATCACGCCGCACCACGAAGTCTGCTTGACGGCCTTTGCCAGCACATCGAACGCGCGTGAGTCGCGCGTCTTCCCCAGCGCATGCAACGCTGCAGCCTGCACGAAATATGAAGCGTCTTCTTGCGCGGGGCGCAGCAGCGCCGAGGCCACATCGGCATCGCGGAAGACGCCGAGCGCGCTCGCGACGGCGCGACGCACTTTTGGATGCGTATGCGCGATGTTCTTCAACAGAATCTCGCGCGCCCATGGAGCGTGCGTGCTCTCAAGAGCATGCGCGATCTCTGCCAGAACGCCCCAAAACTCATCACGCTCAAAGGCACTCGCGACGGCTTCGCGCGCATCGCGATCGGCAACTTTGATGAGCTGACGCGCTGCACGAATTTTCGCAACGACATCGGCGCTGCCGGCGAGGACGGCGATCGCGTGGGAAGTTCCAATCTCGAACGTGACATCACCCAGAATAAAGGCGCCGGGATCGAAAACAAAGAGCTGCGGGCGCTCATCGAGTGGAATGGTCACTGTTTCGTGCGGCCGCTGCACCTGCACGCGCACGCGGCGGTCGTCGAACTGCAGTTCAACGCCGAATGCATATGCCGGATTCGCATCGTCGACTGCTTGCGTTTGATCGATAGTGACGCTCGCCGCTTTGTGTTGTGCATCGTATGCAAAGGAGACTTTGATTTGCGGATGGCCGCCGCGGAAAACCCACTGATCGAAAAATCCGCGCATGTTCCGTCCGGTTGCCGATTCAATCGCGCGGATCAGATCGATTGTCTCGACGTTGCGCTCAGCATTATCGGTGACGTAGCGGCCAATGGATCGCCAAAACCGCGCTTCACCCAGATCGCCGCGGAGCATGTGCAGCACCGCGCCGCCCTTCTCATACAAATGGCGGTCGAACAATTCTATGGGATCGCGGAAGGTGTTGCACACGATAGGACGGCGGTAACGGTCGGTGTCTTCGTGCAGATACCGTTCGACGCAGCCGAAGATGTCGTACAGATATTCGTCGTATCCAAGGTCGGCTTCGCGGTACACCGCTTCAAAGAACGTGGCAAATCCTTCGTTGAGCCACGCGTGTGCCCAATCGCGGCAGGTGAGCAGATCGCCGAACCATTGGTGGACCAGCTCGTGCG